>CAZIGO010000001.1:0-36128 GCA_964538595.1 uncultured Chitinophagales bacterium
ACAATGAAGGCGAAGAGTTCTTTTATATGTTGGAAGGGGACATGACATTGAAAGTAGTAGATGAGGGCGAGTTCAAGGACATAAACATTAAAGAAGGCGAAATATTTTTACTGCCTCCCAAAGTTCTACACTCTCCGCAACGGCCGGCCAATACCGTTGGATTGGTGATGGAGAAAAAACGAGAAGAAGGACAGCAAGACGGGTTTATATGGTTTTGTGATAATTGTGAAGAGAAATTGTATGAAGAATACACACATGTTTCCAATATTGAAAAAGATTTACCCCCTATTATGAATGGGTTTTGGAACTCCGACGAAAAGCGTACCTGCGATAATTGCGGAGCCAAATTGGAGCCGGCACAAGATTGATTATCATTACTCAAAAGGGAGCATAACATATTCCCTACATGCAAACACGGGTTTATCTCCCCCCATTTTAAAGAAGTTGTATACATTTCCTAAAGGAAGGCTCTATATCCCTCCCCATAAACAATTCAACTATTAAATAATTGTCAAGTTTCTTCCATTACGGTTTTTTGTTATTTTTGCGCTCTGATGCGTACACTCTTCCAGTACAAATCGTATATAATTTTATTTTTTGGACTATGGGTGACTATTTCCGCTTATTACACCTTCCAGCTTGATTTTCATCATGAGATAGAGGCGTTCTACCCCAATAATGATCCTGACCTGAAATTTTTAGAGAAGTTTCAGAAAAAGGTAGAACCCGATGATATTTACTACCTCGTAGGTCTATACCGACAGCAAGGGATATTCGACTCCACCTTACTAAACAAAGCCCATCAGTTTACGTTAGATTGTCGCTCTATCTCTAATATTACCGATGCGCAATCCCTCACCACCTTACAAGAACCTATTCAAACTCCAATGGGATTATTACAGCATCGAGTTCTTCACTTCAATCAACCTAACCGATACAAAAAGGACAGTGCTGCCATCGTAACCGATCCTCGCTGGCGTAATCGCATGATCGACCCCGAAGGCCAGATGCTAATAATCACCCTGAAAACGACTCGTGATCTTTCTCAGAAAGAAGCCGAACAGTTAGACAAAGCAGTGCACGATCTGATCCAGGATTATAATTTCAAGCAATACCATATAGTAGGGAAACCTAATGTGCAAAATGTGTTCGTTCAAAAGATTGAGTCTGAACTAAAATTTTTCGTTATTGCTGGAATTATCATGCTAATCATCATCTTAGCTATCATTTTTCGAACCACCTGGGGAGTTATCATCCCCACTATTTCTGTACTGAGTGGATTAGTTATATTCTTTGGCCTATTGGGTATGAGCGGATATTCATTAACCTTATTAAGTACAATGTACCCTACTTTATTACTCATTGTTGGAATGTCCGATGTTATTCACATCATGAACAAATATATTGAAGAGATGCAGTTCGGTAAATCACGAGAAACAGCAATGTATATTGCAATTAAAGAAATTGGTTGGGCTACACTCCTCACTTCCTTCACTACCGCTGTCGGTTTTTGTGCATTAATAACCTCAAAAATACAGCCTATCCGGGAGTTCGGATTAATAGCTGCTGGTGCCGTACTGCTCATCTATGGAGTTGTGTTGCTTTTTACCACTTCCTTATTATTATATTTCAACGAGGATCAATTAGTAGCCGGTTCTGTTCGTAAACACCTAAAAAAGACCGTACTGGCCCGCGTATACTTTATGGTCCAACATTATCCCCGTACCATTTTGAGCATTGCTTTTACCTTATTGATAATAGCACTAATCGGCATTCAACGCATAAATACCAATGTCCACTTACTTACTGATATATCCCGTCAAAGTAAAGTATGGCAAGACTTTAGTTTTTTTGAGGAACAGATGGGAGGAGGCCGAACTTTTGAAATGGCTATTCTACCCAAAAACACCTATAGAGTAAACCATTTGTCCCTGCTAAGAACCACCGATTCTCTTATTCACTATTTAAAAAAACGAAAATACATAATGGGCATTAGCTCTCCCGTCATGTTATATAAAAGCTTAAACAAAACATTACACGGTGGACAACGAAGAGGGTATAGACTTCCTGCCGACTCTACGCAATGGATAGCCTGTACTCGTTTACTGGATAAAACTCCTCCCGACAAGCTAAAAGCCATTATGAGTACTGACCGGAGAGTAGGTCGTATATCAGCCCGGATGAAGGATGTCGGTTCTAATGAAGTTCAAAAGATAAATAAAGAAATTACCCATTGGATACATAAAAACTTAGACACTTCTCGCGTCCAATTTCGACATACCGGCACTTCATTAGTTATTGATAACAATAACAAATATCTGCGTGAAAGTCTGTTTAGCGGACTAATTTTTGCTTTCCTGGTCATTGGAGCCGCCTTGGGTTTTTTATTCCGGGATATAAAACTAGTGTTAATTTCCTATCTCCCAAATTTACTTCCCCTTATTATAGTAGGAGGGGTTATGGGATGGCTCGGAATTACCTTCAAAGCCTCTACTTCCATCATATTTATGGTAGGTTATGGCATAGCTGTCGATGACACAATACACTATTTAGCTCGCCTCCAATTGGAACGGGGAAAGGGAATATCTCTAAAAAATGCCCTTTATCTGACCATGTTTGGTACAGGACAAGCCATTTTATTGACCAGTGTCATTCTGATCGCCGGGTTTCTTATCCTACTCACTTCCAATTTTATGACAACTGTTTACGAAGGGCTCTTAATCAGTATCACCTTGTTAACCGCCCTGTTAGCCGATCTTTTCGTATTACCTATTTGTTTAGAATGGCTTTATCGAAAAAAATAAGTACTCTTTAAAACTCACTTATCTTTTTTTGAATAAAGTCGGCCAGCTCCTTTATATAATTTTCGGAGAAGTTAAATTGGATACCGGCCGTTTTATAGATTTCAGGGATGGAACAAGTATACCCCAACCGTAGCGCTTTTATATAATTATGAAGAGCTTGTTGCTGATCTTTTTCATACTGTTGCCACATACCAATGGCTCCCAATTGAGCAATACCATACTCGATATAATAGAACGGTACTTCAAACAAATGAAGCTGTCCTTGCCAGCGATGGTCAAAGGCTTCCGTTAAGCCGGACCAATCAATAGTATCAGGAGTAAACTCGCCAGCAATTGAGCGCCAAGCTTCAGTCCGTTCTTCCAGCGTATGTTCCGGATGTGTATAAAGCCAATGTTGAAATTTATCTATAGTAGCTATCCAGGGTAATACATGTAATACACGTTCTAATTCTTTAAACTGTGCTCGTTTCAAATCATTTTCATTGTCGAAAAACACCTCCCAATGCTGCATTGTAAAAAGTTCCATTGACATAGAGGCCAGTTCAGCCACCTCAGCGGTAAGATCTTTAAAATCCAACAAACGTAAATGGTTGGTCAGAAAAGAGTGCACGGCATGACCTCCTTCATGCATCATTGTAATCACATCACTAACGGTCCCTGCTGCATTAGTAAATATAAAAGGAGCTCCTGTTTCATAAAGCGGGTAATTAAACCCTCCCGGTGCCTTGTTTTGGCGGGTCTCTAAATCAAAATGGTCAAGGTCCTTCATCTGCTGTAAACACTGCCCAAATAAAGGATGAACATTGTTAAAACAGGTAATGGATTTTTTGATCAATGTTGAAGTATCATCAAAAGGGCGTAAGGGAGGTTGACCGGTAGGGTCTACACTCAAATCCCAAGGCCGCAGTCGTTCTACTCCCAACTCCGCCCGACGTTTCTGTAAAAGTTGGTCTACTAACGGTAATATCTGGTTTTTGACCGAAGCATGAAAGTCAAAACAGTCTTCTACTTCATAGTCAAATCGTTCCAAGGCATCAAACTTATAATCCCGATAATTATCGTAGTCGGCATTTTGTGCCATCTGATGACGTAAACTCAACAATTCATCAAATATACTGTTGAGATTGTCACTCTTAGCTAACCGGGTAGCTTGTACTTTCCGGTAAATTTTCTCCCGTTTGTCGCGATCTGTCGATTGTAACTCTTTTTTTGCCTGGGGTAAAGTAAGTTGTTCACCCTCCCACTCAATAGTCATCTCTCCCATCACTTCTCCATATCGTTGTCTTTTTAAACTCTCCTCTGTCTTTAATTCTACATTCTCTTCGCGAAACAATTCCACCTGCCGCTTAATACGCTTCAACATAATATCATAAGCCGGTCCCTCTAATTGATCAAGCTGAGGCAGCTCCAATAATTTTTTATTCAGACGATGATCCATCTTTTGAATATGAGGCGCCACTTCACGCACAAACGTTTCATAATCTTCTTTATACGACTCATTAGCCGTATCTCTGCTTTTATTGATATATTTCCACCCCGCCGCCTCACTCACAATTGTTTCTAACTCACTCCTATCCCGCAACCATTGATACAAGGCCTCTACCGTATTTACTTCCCTATCCAACAGATCTTGATAGTATGGTTGCACTGAAGGCCAGTCCTGAAGCTCAAAATCCTCCGGCACAAACCGGCGTTCCTGATCGGGTAGTTTTACCTCCGTCTGCGGTAGCATAAATTAAGATGTAGACTTTTTAGAAGAAGTAGATGATTGTTGTTGCTTCGTTTTCTTTTGTTGGGCTTGTTTTCCCTTGCCCTCCTTTTCTTCCTCTCCCTCTTCTTCTTTTTCAGTAGAAAGATCTTCTTCCGTCAGAAGCGATTGTTCACGCAGAATTTGGTACCATTGAATAGCCTTTTTAATATCACTGGGATACACCTGGCTTTCATCGTGCTCAGGCACGACGGTCTCAAAATATTGGCGAAGCTCCTCTTCTTCGGCTTTAGGAGATCCCGGAAAGAGGTTCTCTTTCTCTTTTTTTAACATGCGCTTAAAAACTTCTGCCAATTCTATATCCTCTTCTTCCGTAGTATAGATTGTAATATTTTCTAAAGGAACTAATCGATTAGCCACATTGCGAATAAACTTAATGTTATTGTTCTCTAAGGATTGTACAATAAACCCTTCTCCCGTTTGACTTTTCAAGCGATGTAAGCCCGGTAATCCAGAAACCGAAACAATTTCAGATAAATCCATATCAGTATGTGGGTTTTGTTAATCCAAAAATACTGGATTTCCTAAAAAACGCCAAACGGGAAGTGCATTAAAACTTTTAAAAATAAACCCTTAAATTGAGTTTTTCCCTTCAAAATGGGTTGATTTACGAACGATGCTGTCGCAATAAAAACTACACTTACGGAAACAATATGAATTTTAAACTAGTCTCTGATTTTGATCCTAAAGGTGATCAGCCAGAAGCAATAGAAGAGTTATCAGAAGGGATTGAGCAAGGCGAGCCGGCCCAAACTTTATTGGGAGTAACAGGATCGGGAAAGACCTTTACGATGGCCAATGTAGTAGAACAAGTTCAAAAGCCCACATTAGTATTAAGCCATAACAAAACATTGGTAGCACAACTCTATGGAGAATTCAAACAATTTTTCCCCGATAATGCCGTAGAATACTTTGTGTCCTATTACGATTATTATCAGCCGGAAGCTTACTTACCCGTCAGCGATAAGTTTATTGAAAAAGACGCTTCTGTCAATGAAGAGATTGAAAAATTACGACTTAAAGCTACCTCGTCCCTTTTGTCGGGAAGAAAAGATGTACTGGTAGTTGCTTCAGTGTCCTGTATTTATGGAATCGGTAACCCGAAAGAGTTTAGGGAACATACCGTTAACTTGAGTGTAGGGCAAGAGATACATCGCAATGTCCTACTCAAACATCTTGTCAATGCGCTTTATAACCGGGCCAATCAAGAATTTAAGCGGGGAACGTTCCGAGTAACCGGCGATACCGTGGAAGTATATCTCTCTTATGCCGATTACGGATATCGAATCATTTTCTTTGGCGATGAAATTGAAACGATCGAAGCCTTTAACCCAAAATCGGGTAAACGCATTGAAGAGCGTAAAGATATTGCTATCTATCCGGCTAATAACTATCTAGCTCCCAAAGACGAGTTTCGACAAATATTGGGTGAAATAGAGTATGAAAAAGAAGAGCAAATCGATTATTTCGAATCGGTGGGCAAATACGAAGAGGCCAAGCGACTGCAAGAGCGGGTTGACTTTGACCTGGAGATGATGCGCGAATTAGGATACTGTTCCGGTATTGAAAACTACTCCCGATTCTTAGATCGGCGCGATCCCGGCGAACGTCCTTTCTGCCTGCTGGACTACTTCCCGGATGATTACCTTATGTTTGTCGATGAAAGCCATGTAACCATCCCGCAGGTACGAGGAATGTACGGAGGCGATCGGTCTCGCAAAGAAACGCTGGTAGAGCATGGTTTTCGCTTACCTTCGGCCCTCGACAACCGGCCGCTGAAATTCAATGAATTCGAAAAAATGATCAACCAAGTAGTATTTGTCAGTGCTACACCGTCGGATTACGAATTTGAACAAACCGATGGGGTTTTCGTCGACCAAGTAGTACGGCCGACCGGACTACTCGATCCTAAAATAGAAGTTCGACCCAGTGGCAATCAAGTGGACGATTTACTGGAAGAGATCAACCGGCGCATAGAAGCCGATGAGCGCGTATTAGTGACCACTCTTACCAAACGCATGGCCGAAGAGCTTACCAAATATTTGGCCAACCTTAACATAAAAGCCCGGTATATCCATGCCGAAGTGGAAACCTTAGAGCGTACTAAGCTACTGCGAGACCTACGATTAGGGAAATATGATGTATTAGTAGGCATTAACCTATTGCGAGAAGGACTCGACCTGCCCGAAGTATCGTTAGTAGCTATACTCGACGCTGACAAGGAAGGATACTTACGATCCGAAACATCCCTTACCCAGGTATCAGGACGGGCTGCCCGAAACGTGAATGGCACAGTCATCATGTATGCGGATGAAATCACCGACTCCATGCAACGGACAATTGAAGAAACAAACCGCCGTCGGGAGAAGCAAAAAGCTTATAACGAAAAACACGGGATTACCCCTACCCCCATCAAAAAATCTCCTGACGAGGTAAAAGGTCAATCAGCAGTATTAGATATCCAAGGGGAGGAGGAACAAGACGAAGCAATGGAGTACGGCGAACAACAAACACCCAGCTTAGTGGCCGATCCGGTCGTCCCCTACATGAACAAGAAGCAAATGGAAGCCTCCATAAAAGACACAAAGAAAAAAATGAAGAAAGCGGCGCAAGAGGAAAAGTTTTTAGAAGCGGCCCGGTTACGAGACGAGATGTTTGCATTGCAACAAGCGTACCAGCAACGATTCGAAGAATAAAATATTCAATAAAATTTTTGTATTTTATTTAGTCAGGATTGGCAAAAAATATTTATATTTGAGGCAATTACAAAATATAAACTCAGTAGTTATGCGATATACCTTTTTACTAATCCTCTTATTTAGTGCCCCTGCTTTTCTCCAAGCCCAGCAATACTACAAAGAAGATGAAGAAGATATGGACTTTTATGATATGCCGGAAGAAGTCCAAGAGGCTTTTGAAGACTCCCAATATGATGACCATGATGATTGGGACCGAGAAAGCGGTAAAAAAATCACAACAAAAAACGCCGGTAATTTATATATGATAGAAGTGGAAGAAGACGTAGAAGGGGGCTATGGATTAGTTGGTGAAGCTATGGAAGAAGCGGCCGAAGAAGAAGTTTATCTTTACTATGATAAATCCGGGCGATTAGTTAAAAAAATTGATGAAGAAGATGAAGAGGAAGAAAAAGCAGGGTTATTTAAGAATGTGGAAGAGGACGAGGAGGACGAAAAAAAGGATGAAGAGGAGAAGAATAAAGACAAAGAGGAAGATAAAGAAGAAAATTGACCCCCCTTGCCCACATATTTGTTATATCCTCCTTATTTTGGGGCTTAAAATATAAAATGGGATAAATTTTTTATTATAACCACCGTCTCCAAATTACCGTTTTTGGCAATACTTACCGACAAAACTGCGGCCATTTATCAACCCATTAGATAAGAAGTTATAATCTTAACTCTCCTGTTTGCTAATACTATTTATTACTTCTTATTTTAGGATATCGATTTTTGCCCCGATAAGCAACATCAATTCTTTCCAAGCGATTACTGAGGAACTCTTAAAAATTACTTAAATTTAAATCCCGAGTTATCAAACGGGCTAATACATATGAAGTTTGGAGTAATTATATTTCCCGGTTCCAATTGTGATGAAGATATGATCTATGCCCTGCGAGGAAACATGGGGCAATCTGTGGAGTCTATTTGGCACAAAGAGGATAATATCGACCAATTTTCTACAGAAGATTGGCTGGTATTGCCCGGTGGATTTTCTTACGGCGATTATCTACGTGCCGGTGCTATTGCACAATTTTCCCCTATCATGAAAGAAGTTATACGATTTGCAGAAGAAGGGGGACAAGTACTGGGTATCTGCAATGGTTTTCAAGTGCTATGCGAGGCCGGTTTATTGCCCGGCGCTTTACTTCCTAACGTTCAACAGACATTCAGCTGTAAAAACATCTATATAAAACCCGAACAGACAAACTCGTCCCTCACCCGTCAGGTACCTTCGGAGACTCCCCTTACTATACCGATTGCTCACAGCGAGGGGTGCTATTATGCCCAAAAAGAAACATTACAACAAATGTATGATAATAATCAAATTCTCTATCGTTATTGTAACAAAGAAGGAGAGGTGGAAGAAAGTGCTAATCCCAATGGTTCTCTTGATAACATAGCCGGCATTTGTAACAAGGGAGGAAATGTATATGGTATGATGCCGCATCCCGAGCGAGCTGCTGACCCGGTACTCGGGAATACAGATGGGCGTCCCATTTTTGAATCAATGATAAACACTCATCAAAAAGCTGAGATATCATGATGTATCGGATTACTTTACTTCTACTACTCAGCTTAGGTATAGAGGCAGCAAGTATGGCCCAAATGCTGGACCCAGTTAAGTGGGAGTTCAGTAAACAAAAAGTCACTGAGGGGAAATACCTATTAAAAGCTACTGCCGAACTTGATTCCGGTTGGCATATTTATTCAAAAGACATTGCAGAAGGAGGTCCCATTCCCTTATCCTGGACTTTCAAAGAAAACAAACAGTTTCAGTTAGTAGGTACTTTCCAGGAAAAAGGGAATGCCAAGGAGAAGTATGACCCCAACTTTGACATGAAATTAAAATTATACAGTAACCAAGTCACCCTTCTGCAACGTATCAAACTTACGGGTTCCAAAGGGCAAGTGGAAAGCTCGCTTGAATTTATGACTTGCGATGCTAAAAGGTGTCTGCCCCCCAAAAAGTTGAGTCATACCTTCCAATTAGGAGAAGCTTCCTCCAACGAGCCGAGCTCCAAAAAAGAAAAAGAAAAGGAGAATACCTCCTCCCCCCCTTCTTCTGAAAAAGAAACAACACCTCCTGAGGACAAAGAAAAACCGCCAGCCACTTCTTCTCCTCCCTCTCAAACAGCTCAAGATACTACGGTTTCCACCGATACCGCTATTTCCTCACCTAATCAAGTTAACCTTGAAAAAGGAGAATGGCCTTGTGATAAAAAGAAGATTAAACAAAAAGAGGAAGAATCTTCTTCTGATAAATCACTTTGGACTATCTTTTTGGCAGGATTGGCGGGGGGCTTTATCGCTATCGTCACTCCCTGTGTCTTTCCCATGATCCCTCTAACAGTAAGTTTTTTCACAAAAGACAATGACCAGGAAGACAGTAGCAACACAGGTGTCCGAAATGCTATTATTTTCGGTCTGTCTATTATTATCCTTTACGTAGGATTGGGAACTTTATTGACCCTGCTCTTTGGGGCAGATATAATGAATAAGTTATCCAGCAATGTGGGGATAAATCTTTTCCTGTTTGCTCTTTTTGTTTTCTTCGCTCTTTCATTCTTTGGCGCTTTTGAACTAAGAGTACCCAGCTCCTGGACCACCAAGTCCGAACAGCTGACTGAAAAAGGAGGGATGGTAGGTATATTCTTTATGGCTTTTACGCTGGCCCTGGTTTCTTTCTCTTGTACCGCTCCTATTATCGGCACTCTTTTGGTAATCACCGCCGTCGAAGGTTCCATGCTCTCGCCGATTATCGGGATGGCCGGCTTCTCTATTGCACTGGCCTTGCCCTTTACTGCCCTTGCCGTATTCCCCTCCTGGCTTAAATCCATGCAATCCGGGGGATGGATGAACACCGTAAAGGTAGTCATGGGGTTTCTGGAGTTGATGTTAGCCCTCAAATTTTTGTCGGTGGCGGACCTGGTCGGTGGATGGGGGTTCTTGAAACGCGAAATTTTTATTTCCCTTTGGATCATCATTCTTGCCCTTATGGGATTTTACTTATTAGGTAAATTGCGTTTCCCATTGGACAGTAAAGTGGAAAAAATCTCTATAAAGCGCTTGTTTTTCGCTATTCTCTCCTTTGCGTTCGCCCTGTACTTGGTACCCGGGATATGGGGGGCTCCTGTGAAGCTTATCAGCGGTATTGCCCCACCCTCTACCTATAAAGAGTGGAAACAACCCGGCGAGAAAAATGTCCGCGGCAATTGTCCGCACAATATCCCTTGTTTTTACAAATTTGAAAAAGGATTGGCTTATGCCAAAAAGGTGAATAAACCAATATTACTTGACTTTACCGGTTATAGTTGTGAGAACTGCCGTCGTATGGAGGATAATGTATGGTCCCAACCTGAAATTCTGGAGATGTTAAAAAATGATTATGTCCTCGTTTCCCTTTACGTCGATAAGCGTAAAGAACTCCCCAAAAGCGAGCAGTATACATCAGAAGCTACCGGGCAAAAAATCACGACCGTCGGCGAAAAGTGGGTCGACTTCCAGGTTACCTGTTATAACCACAATGCTCAACCCTATTACGTTCCTATTCATCATAATGGTCAAAAATTAGCACCACCCAAAGGATATGTCAATGCTGAAACCTATCGTCAATTTCTCGAAAAGGGATTGGAGAAGTTTAAAAAGATCAATGGAAACAAAATGAGAGCTGCGCGCTAAGCCTGTTTAAAATTGTGTTACAGAAAGCAAAGATAGTATCAATTTAGAGTAAAGGCGAGGGGACCCTTCTGATTTTAATTTATTTTTTCAAAACCCGTATAGGGCTGTAATACTTCGGGAAGTGTAATACCTTCCTTCCCCTGTCCATTCTCCAGTAAAGCTGCTACCAAACGAGCAAAAGCCAACCCACTACCATTAAGTGTGTGAACCAACTGGGGTTTAGCATCTTGTTTTTCCTTATAACGAATTTTCATCCGGTTACTTTGATAACTCTCAAAATTAGATATTGAACTCACCTCCAACCATTTTCCCTGAGCCGCGGCATATACTTCCAGGTCATAAGTAAATGCTGCTGCAGAGCCGAGATCTCCGGCACATAGTTTGGATACCCGATAAGGTACTTTTAGTTGTTGCAACAAATATTCTCCATATTCGCGCATCGCCTCCAAGGTATCATAAGAATCATTGGGATGTTGGATTTGGACTAACTCCACCTTATCAAACTGATGCACCCGATTCAATCCTTTGACTCCTTTCCCATAAGACCCAGCTTCGCGACGGAAACAAGGAGTATAAGCTGTTAGCTTGATGGGTAGATCTTGACGGGCTACAATTTCATTACGATACATATTTGTCAAAGGTACTTCGGCTGTAGGAATAGGGTAGAGATCATCCTTATCAATATAATACATCTGGTCATCCTTATCCGGTAACTGACCCGTACCAAAGGCCGTTTGAGCATTTACCAAAATAGGAGGTTCTATTTCCTTGTACCCTGCTTCCCGCGCCTGATCGAGAAAGAAGTTGATCAAAGCCCGCTGCAACCGCGCCCCTTTGCCTTTATAAACCGGGAAGCCTCCTCCTGTAATTTTACTTCCTAACTCAAAATCAATAATATCATATTGATCAGCCAACTCCCAATGGGGCAAAGCCTCATTCCCTAAAGAAGGGGTGTTGCCTTTTTCATACAGTATTTCATTTTCACTCTCATCCTGCCCCCCTGGTACTGCCGGATGGGGAAGGTTGGGGATATCAGCCAACAGATCATTTAAGGCAGTTTCTTTGGCTTTTAACTGTGTTCTGACTTCTTTCACTTCTTTTTTAAGAGCCCTGGATTTTTCTTTAAGTTCTTCGGCCTTCTCTTCATTCCCTTCCTGGTACATTTTCCCGATCTGGTCTGCATACTGGTTAGCAGTTTGTTGAAGCTCATCCCGTTGTGATTGTAATTCACGCCTATCCTTGTCTAAACCTAATATCTCTTCCAGCGTTTCACCGGCATTATCAACTCGTTTAGCTAATCGTTCTTTGGCTTGCTCTTTATATTCTCGTAAATAATGAAGATCCAGCATAATACAATTGTTTATAGTATGAGATAATAAAAAAAGATTGGAACAGCACTCTTTACTCCACAAAAAAACAAAAATTTTTTATCCCCAATGAATTTGATAATCAAAATCTTTTGTTTATAATTGCATTATTGTTATACCTGCAAACGAAGTTTGCTCTTATAAATTCTGAAAATTCATTGCCCGCTTATCACACGGGTCTGTGAATGAAGTCGATTATATTTTCCATTTTCTTATTGATAGAATCAACGTTGATAGTATTTTTTAGTTGCCTATAACCCCCTTATACTTTAGGTAATAACAAGTATAAAATTTGACTCAACATATTCAATTATTGACAAACAATAGACTTTTCTATTCATTGAACTAAAACCCCTTAACTTTATGTATGACATTCTGCAGCTAAATGAGATGCTTCCTGCCGAATTAAAAGATATAGCTAAACGCTTAGAAATTCCCGACTATGAAAAATTAGAAAAAGAGGACTTGATTTATAAGATCCTCGATCATCAGGCAGTAGCTACTGTAGATGAAGAGGAAAAGAGTAAGAAAAAGAAAGGCAAAAAAAAGAAGAAGACGAATAAGAAAAAAAGCAACGGAAAGAAAACCAAGAGTAAGAAAAAATCCAAAAAGAGCTCTTCCCAAAAATCCAACAAAACCAAAAAGAAAAAGAAGAAAGGGAAGAAGAGTAAATCTAAAAAGTCCTCTTCTAAATCTTCTAATAAAAAGAAAAGTAAAGGGAGTAAATCAAAAAGTAAAGGCAGTAAGTCCAAGAAGAAAAGCAAACGACGTAAAAAGAAAAAGAAGCGAAAAAAGAAAAGAAAAAAGCGAAAGAAGAAAAAGAAGAAGATCGACCTTAAAGTGCTTAATGAATTAGACGGGGCCGTTGAAAACGAAGGTGTATTAGAAATTATGCCCGATGGTTACGGATTTCTCCGTTCTTCTGACTATGATTATTTGACCTCCCCTGATGATATCTATGTTTCTCCTTCCCAAATAAAACTATTTGGATTAAAGACCGGAGATACCGTAGAGGGAGCTATTCGTCCGCCCAAGCGAGGTGAAAAATATTTTGCTTTACTTAAAGTAAAAAATATTAACGGTCGTAAGCCGGAAGAGGTGAGAGACCGGGTACCTTATGATTACTTAACCCCTTTATTCCCTAAAACTAAATTTGACATTGCCAAAGGGGCAAAATCGAATAACTACTCCCGACGTATTGTAGACTTGATCACTCCTATCGGAAAAGGGCAACGGGGGCTTATTGTGGCTCAACCCAAGACAGGGAAAACAATGTTGTTGAAAGAAATTGCCAATGCCATAGCCAGTAACCATCCGGAGTCCTACTTACTAGTATTGCTAGTAGATGAGCGGCCGGAAGAGGTAACAGATATGGAACGCAGTGTTGATGCAGAAGTGATTTCTTCCACCTTTGATGCACCGGCCAAGAACCATGTAAAAGTTTCCGATATTGTGTTAAACAAGGCTCGCCGGATGGTAGAGTGCGGTCATGATGTTGTGATCCTGCTGGATTCTATTACACGGCTAGCTCGTGCTCATAATACCGAATCGCCTGCTTCCGGGAAAGTTCTCTCCGGCGGTGTAGAAGCTAATGCTCTTCACGAGCCTAAAAAGTTTTTCGGAGCTGCCCGTAATATTGAACATGGAGGCTCTCTTACTATATTAGCGACAGCTCTCATCGAGACAGGCTCTCGAATGGACGAAGTAATATTCGAGGAGTTCAAGGGCACGGGTAATATGGAGCTGCAATTAGATCGTTCCCTCTCTAACAAGCGTATATTCCCGGCCATTGATGTTACAGCATCGGGCACCCGAAAAGAAGAGCTATTATTAGATAAGAAAACACTGCAACGGATGTGGATTTTACGAAATCACATAGCCGACATGACTACCCAAGAAGCTATAGAGCTTTTACTGAATAATATGAAAGGCACAAAATCCAATGAAGAATTCTTGGTTTCCATGAACCAATAAGCAATTTTACTTGTTAATAAATACCTGTTAAACATTAAAACCCCACTATTATGAAAGGCAAGCACACTTATCAACCCTCCAATAAAAAGCGTAAGAAAAAACACGGTTTTCGAGCTCGTAAGAACAAAAAGAAAAAAGGGAAGAAAACATTGAAAAACCGGCGTAAGCGTAAACGTAAAAAGCTCTCCGTTTCCGATGAAAAGGGTTTAAAATAACCCGTTTTTAACAATTTGACGTTGGCTGAGCTTTCCCGCTATCCTCAAAATAAGCCTTATTCGCTCAATAAACAGGAGCGATTAAAGCACCGTAGGTTGATCAGCCAAATTTTTGATGATGGTCATTCTTTTGTCATTCACCCAATCCGATTAGTGTGGCTTGTTACAGATCTGCCGGCTGATATCCCCGTTCAGGCGGCGTTTAGCGTATCTCATAAACGTGTGCCTAAAGCCACACAGCGTAATGCAATTAAAAGGAGAATGCGAGAAGCTTATCGTTACCACAAATCTATTTTATACTCTTTTTTCGAAAGCAAGGGGAAGCAATGTGGTTTAGTACTTATTTATTTAAAAAAAGATTTACTATCTTTTGAAGAGTTGGAAGCAACTACCGTCCGCTGTTTAAAAAAATTAAAACAATATGAAAAAGGGAATTAGGATAGTCTTTATAGGGGTCATTCGGTTTTATCAATATACCATTTCCCCTTATTTTGTCCCTACATGTCGATATACCCCGACATGTTCAGAGTACAGCATTCAAGCTATCCGAAAACATGGTCTCCTCAAAGGTATAGGATATAGTGTTAAGCGGCTTTTTTCCTGCCATCCTTGGGGAGGGAGTGGTTATGATCCGGTTCCTTAATAAAACAATCACAGTCTATGCGTTTATGGAATAAAAAGATCAGTATTTTCGTTCTTGTATCAGTGATAGCTATAGGAACAGTATCCCTATCGGAAAAGCACTTTAAAATATCCAAAAATCTTGAAATATTCGCTTCACTATTTAAAGAGCTTAACACCTATTATGTCGACGAAGTTCAGCCCGGGAAATTAATGGAAAAGGGGATTAAGTCCATGATCAACTCCCTTGATCCCTACACCAAATATTATTCCGAATCAGAAGTAGAAGATTACAAGTTTCAAACTACCGGTAAGTATGGTGGTATCGGTGCTCGTATCCAGCGGCAAGGAAAATATGTGACGATTGTTGCCCCTTATGTTGGATATCCCGCTTATGAATCCGGATTACGAGCCGGTGACAAAATCATAGAGATCGACGGGAAGTCGGCTGAAGGAAAATCTACTGAAGAAGTAAGCAATATTTTAAAAGGGACGCCCGGAACCACTGTCAAAGTTACTGTAGAACGCCCGCCGTTCAATAATGAAAAAACAGTAAGTATAGAACGAGAGAAAATAAAAATAAACAGCGTCGCCTATAAAGGAACTATCAAGGATAGCGTGGGATACATTAAATTGCGCAGTTTTACCCGTAAAGCCGGTAAAGAAATACGAAATGCGGTACAATCGATCCAAGAAGAAAACAACCTGAGTGGTATTATATTAGACCTCCGCAATAACCCAGGAGGACTTTTGAACGAAGCAGTTAATGTAGCTAATGTGTTTATTGAAAAGGGGCAGACGATCGTGAGTACAAAAGGGAAGATCAAACAATGGGAAAAAACCTATAAAACCACTAATAAAGCAGTGGACGACTCCATTCCCTATACAGTACTTGTGAACGGAAATTCTGCTTCTGCTTCAGAAATTGTGGCGGGGGCTACTCAAGACTTAGATCGCGGCGTTATTATAGGACGACAAACCTATGGTAAAGGATTAGTACAAACTACTCGTCCATTGGCGTATAATGCTAAACTTAAAGTTACCACTGCTAAATATTACATACCGAGTGGCCGTTGTATCCAATCCGTCCAGTACTCCGGTAAAAAAGGAAATGGAAAAGAAATTCCCGACTCGCTAAAAACTAAATTTACTACTCAAAACGGTCGTGTTGTATATGATAGTGATGGTATTGTGCCGGATATCAAGGTAGATCCCCGGAAACTGAGAAAAATATCGCAAGTGCTGATTGCCAAAAATCATATCTTTGATTATGCCACCATTTACAAGAGTAAACACGATTCTATTGTTTCCCCGCGAGAATTTACCATCACCGACAAAGAATATGAAGACTTTAAAGAATTTATGGAAGACCGGGATTACAGTTATACTACCAAAAGTGAAAAACAACTCAAACAACTGGAGAAAAGTGCTCAAAAAGAAAAATATTATGATGCCATAGAGGATGAGTTAAAAGAATTAGAAAAAAACATCTTGCACGATAAGTCTAAGGATTTAGAAAAGTTTAAAGAACAAATTAAAAACCTGTTAGAGGAGGAGATCGTCAGTCGCTACTATTATCGCAAGGGAAAGACAGAAGCAAAATTTGACCACGACAAAGACATCAAAAAGGCATTAGAAATATTAAGTAACAAAAACCGCTATCACGAAATCCTTCAAGTAAATAAATAATTTAATATCTTTTGCCGTACCTTGCCCTCGTTCTTTTATTTTTAGCTGCTCTTTGCGGAGGGGTTATTGCTGGCTTAATCGGAGTGGGGGGCGGCATTATTTATGTTATTATCTACGAAAATTACTTTTATCATTTCTACGATACCGCTCAATTTGCTCACAGCGACACAGTGGTAAAAGCTATCATTGCTAACTCTGTATTTTCCACTATGTTTGCCGGTTTTATGGGGGCATGGGAAAACTATCGTATCGGAAATTTTTATCCCCGTATTATTGTAACTATTGGGCTGCCTGCTCTCATATCTGCTTTAGGCATAACTTCTCTCCTTTCTTTAACGCATTTCTACTCCCTGGAAAAATTTACCATCCTATTTATTATAGTTCTCCTGCCTTTTATCTTTCGTATGTTATTTTCCCAATCTCCCGAATTTCACACGACTATTTCCTCCCCCCCCTCGTGGGGATTAATAACCACCGGATTAGTCAGCGGGGCCGTCACAGCCCTGACTGGTTTAGGAGGAGGAGTGGTTGTTATACCAGCTCTTAACGGACTATTTAAACTTCCTATCCATAAAACAATAGCTTGCTCACTTGGAGTTATCGGAATCGTAAGTTTAGGGTTAACTTTGTATAATATTTTTGGGGAAAGTTATGAAGTCGCTCAATTCAGTTATGCTACAGGGTTTATACTCTACCCCATGGTAATTCCGGTCATAGGGGGTATAATGGTGGCTACGAATTGGGGAGTAAAATTAGCGCAACACCTAAGTTCCTTCTGGTTAAAACTTATATTTGCCTTTGCTACTTTATTTATTTTAGGTAATCTTTGCTATAATGCTTTTCTTTAATTTTAAGAGTTCTTTATTTATATGGCTTTACTACTTAATATCGAAACATCAGCCCGTATTTGTTCCGTATCAATAAGTCAATCCGGCACAGTATTAGCTACTCAAGAAGAAGAAGCTCCCCAATCGCATGGTGAGCGGATTATTCCTCTCGTCCAACACCTAATGAAGAAATGTAACGTCGACGTTTCCGATCTCGAAGGAGTAGCTCTTAGTAAAGGACCCGGCTCATATACTGGACTTCGCATCGGTGCTTCTACTGCTAAAGGAATATGTTATGCTCGTGAAATTCCGCTTATCGCCATTTCAACATTGGAAAGCCTCACAAAGGGTTTTCTGCAATATTTGAAAAACAAAAACTGGTGGCAAAAAAAGGATATAGCTATCCAACAAACCCGTTTTATTCCTGTTTTAAAAGCCCGTAAAAAAGAAGTTTATACAGCAGTTTACAACCATTCCTTATCCTTGCAGCAATCCCCCAAGGCCCAAACAATTGATACGTCTTTTTTCCAATCTTTCAATGAAGAACATACACTTTTACTCTTCGGACCCGGCTTAGCAGCTTACCAATCATCATCCATCTTTCCGCAAAATGTGATATCATTCCCTCATTTTTTCCCCTCAGCAGCCCATCTCCCCTCCCTGGCTAAAGAAAAATTCAACAAAGAACAATTCGAAGATATTGCCTATTTCGTCCCATTATACCTTAAAGATCTAATTATACATCCCTGAACTACAAACGTTAAGATCTTTGGTAATGGATTAGCTTATGAGTCCGATAAGTATAGACATGTTTCCCACAAACATATCAATTTATATCAATTTGATACAACTGTATCAATTTGAAACAAAATATTGATATATGTATAGTTAAAAATGTCACGAAACCCTCATGATAGCAGGGTTAATACATTTTGGCATGCTTTTTGATATCTAATAAATAGAATAAATTTTTTCATCTAAACCAATAACTATGGAAGCTGTAGCAGAAAAAAAAGGAATTACGCTCTCAAAAAATGGGGTTAATTCTGAAAAGATTACACTCGATTACGATGAACTTCAAAAAGCGGCTATGGTGCTGCGTGCTATTAACCACCCTTTACGTCAAAAAATGATCGAGCTTATCGATAAGGAAGGCTCTATCAATGTGACTAAAATTTACGTAAAGTTACGATTAGAGCAATCAGTCGCTTCTCAACACTTAGCCATACTTAGAAATGAGGGCTTTGTTAATGCAGAGCGAGATGGTAAATTCATCTATTATTCGGTCAATAAAGACCGCATTTCCGAGGTGGCGGAGATGATTGATGAGATTACTCAATAAAGAGCTACTCATCATACTGCTGTTTTAACTTTAAAAGGATGGAGGAGTCTTCCTTCATCCTTTTTTTATTTGTGTTATCTCATCTACTTGATAAGTAAGCTAATTATAAAACTCAATAATAATTAGATTTTGCTCATATTTATCAAAATGAGGCTGAATTTCATATTGCGGCTCAGTTTTTTATTAGTAAAATCTTTGTTTTAAACTTCTCACTCTCTGGCCAAACAAATATCAGAGTGCCTAATGCGGAAGTACGTCAGGTAATGCAAGGAAACTATATCCCTTCTGCTTACCAATCTTCTGAAGTAATAGATCAGCCCCGCCCTATCACATGCGGCTTACAACGAAAAATGGCAATGTATAATCGTACCATACGATTATGGTAAATTAAGCAGGTTACCGTCTTATAACAGCTGTAATAACTTGTTATCGCCTCTTTAACGATAATACAGTTTTAATATAACAAGGATGTTAAAATATTTTTTTTGTATCAAAAGCAGTCCTCTCATCAAGTATTTTATCATTGGCTTATTGGTCAAGTTGGCAATGCCCCTTTCTATATTATTACGGAACAATGAACTTCCCTTAATGTAAAAAGGTAACTCTTTAGTATACACTTCATCAAAAAGAGCAGAAAAACAGAGGATCAAAACTTTCGCTCACTCTTTATGTTTAGTATCTGCTATAATGGTAACGGGTCCCTTGTTTGTTAACGACACATCCATAGTAGCACCAAATTTTCCTTCTTTGACTTCATCCTCTAAGTCTTTCTCCATTTGGGCTACAAATTGTTCATAAAGTGGCTCTGCTATATCCGGGGAAGCAGCTCGAAAGTAAGAGGGCCGATTACCCTTTTTAATACTGGCATGAAGGGTGAACTGGCTAACAATCAAAATTTCGCCATTTATATCACGGACAGACCAATTCATCTTACCGTCTTCATCATCAAAAATGCGCATATTAGCTATCTTACGGCTGAGCCATTCCACATCTTCTTGTTCATCCGAATCTTCAATACCTATAAAAACCACCAACCCCTTATCAATAGAACGTTTTTCGTTCTCGTTAATAGTGACACTTGCTTTACTGACGCGTTGTATTATAGCCCGCATAGATCAACTTTGGGTTTTATAAAATCATCTATTTATAGCGTTGTTCCTCTTGCCATTGCACTTCCTTCAATATCTTCAAATAATTCTTATATCGAGACTGAGCAATTTCACCCTCTTCCACGGCTTGTTTTACGGCACACTTGGGTTCATTATGATGTAAACAGTTATTGAATTGACAATCGTTTAAAAAATTATGCATTTCCGGGAAGCAGAAGGCCACCTCCAGAGGTTCCATATCTACTAACTCAAACTCTTTAATACCCGGTGTGTCAATCAACCAACCTCCAAAAGGCAATGAATACATTGCTGCGTAAGAGGTAGCATGGCGTCCCTTCCCCGAACCCTGGGATACAGTTTTGGTTTTCAAACGGAGGTCCGGGATCAACTGATTGATCAGTGTAGATTTTCCCACTCCAGAATGACCTGCTAACAAAGTGGTCTGGTCGGATAATTCTTTTTTCAATGGGGAAAGTCCTTCATCTTCCTGGGCCGAGATAAAATAGGTTTTATAACCAATATTTTCATAAAGTGCTGCCGTTTCTTTGACCTTTTTCTTTTGTTCTTTCGAATAGATATCCCACTTGTTAAAAACTATTACAGCTGGAATTTCATAAGCCGTACTGGTGGCTAAAAACCGATCAATAAATCCCAAGCTGGTAGGAGGTTGGGCCCAAGTTACCAACAGCATACTCTGATCCAGATTAGCAGCAATTATGTGTGATTTACGATGGAGATGAGGAGTGGACCGAATAATATAGTTGTGCCGCTCCAAAATTTCGGTAATCCATCCCGTCTCTTGCTTAGGTTCTTCTTTAAACTTAACATAATCCCCGACTACCAAGGGGTTAGTAGTTTTTTGCTCCTGTAAACGGAACTTCCCCCGCATACGACACTCCACATCTTCTCCTTTTTCACTATGTACTGTATACCAACTACCGGTAGCGGCTGTAACTACTCCTTTGGGCATGATTGGTTGAAGTTACAAAAATTTTCTTTAATATAGAGCAGGGAGAAAAGAGGATCATGAATATGATAATTTAACCATTTTCCATTGACTATTTAATTGACCTATATTATCTTTGCTAAAAAATAATTAAGCATGATCCAACGGATACAGTCGCTTTATTTACTCTTTGCCGCTCTCGCCCTCATTTTATTATTTTTTATTCCTTATGCCGGTGTTATCCCAGAGCTGAGTGAGCTTCCCCAACAAATGTTGAAAGAGCAATCCACTACTGTCAACTTAAAAATTCAGGATCATACATTATCGATGGTGTTAACAATACTTCCTATCATTTCCAGCTTTATAGCTATTTTCCTCTTTGAAAACCGTCCTTTACAAGCAAAGCTTTGTCTTGCCAATTTAGTAATGATCAGTGCTTTATTAATCGCCTTGATCGGTTTAATTTATCAATATGAAAAAAACTTTTTCAATCGGCATTTGGAAAACTTTGACCTTGGTCTTCTGCTGCCAATAATAGCAATGATACTCACCTACTTGGCCTACCGGGGTATTCGACATGATGAAGAACTGGTGCGTTCCGCCGATCGTTTCTGGTAAAACAGTAACCTTATGTCAAAAGGCAAGCGAGAAAAATGGGCAGAGTTCAGTAGCTTTGCCAATACTCTTGAACCCTATGATGATCCAATTGCTTTAAAAGGGAATTGGCGAGAAGAGTATTTTAAAAATGATCATCCCCTCTTTTTGGAATTAGCTTGTGGTAAAGCAGAATATGCAGTTACCTTAGCTGAACTATACCCCCAATGGAATTATGTAGCAGTAGATATTAAGAGTGATCGTATGTGGAAAGGGGCGCAGCGAGCTTTAGAAAAAGGGCTCAGTAATATTGCTTTTTTGCGTATACAAATTGAACATCTTCTTGATTTTTTTGCTGAAGATGAAGTGCAAGAAATTTGGCTCACTTTTCCGGATCCTTTTCCCAAACGCAAACATCGAAAAAAGCGACTCACCCATGCCCGCTTTCTCCACTATTATAAAAAAATCTTATCTCCCCAATGCCAAGTCCATTTAAAAACCGATGCCCGTTCCCTGTTTATTTACACTAAACAACAGTTACAACAAGAAGGCGGAACAATAAAAGAAGAAATAGAAGATTTATATAACCCCTCCAAACAGTTACCTGCTATTCTGACAATCAAAACCTTTTATGAACAACAACATCTTAAGGAAGGTCGAACTATTTATTATCTACGTTTCCGCCCCTAATTGATCAAGCAAATCAGCTACTTCATCAAATGATTTGAGACCGGTTTCTTCTTCACCTGCTGCTTCAATATTAATACCGGCCGGTTTCCATTCTTCAATAATTGGCCTAATGCGGGCTTTCGTCCACGACATATTTAAAATAATGGGGTATTCATTTGTCAAAGATTTTAAAGAGGATATCGAAAAAGGAAGATTATCTGTGGAATCTACTGAGGGTAACGTTATTTCGAAATAGCGTACCGTTGCTTTCCAGTTATTAAGGATCTTTTGAATCCCTGCAACATCCGTTTTTTTATTCACGGGCAAGTTCCCGATCAGTGGATATTGAACAGCTGCCATATCCCCCTTCAAGGAGGTTAGCGGTATTTTTAAAAAGTCAAGTTCCAATGCTTCTGCTACCTCATGCATCTTGCTAGTAGTATAATTGCCCATTTCCCCCACCAAAGCCGGGCCCGTTATCCATTGAGCAATATCATGAACCGTCATAGGAGTCACACATCGGTCACTTTCATCATCCAAACAAAACTCCAGCCAATCTACTTGAGCCCCAGCAAAATACCGGGCTTCCGTCAAGTTATCTATATTACTCACTTTCACTTTGGTAATCAGCGCCATTTATTATAAATTTAATTACTCTCCTCAAAATTAGGGGAAAAGGGTTATTTTTTTAAGTTAGCTTGCTGTTATGTCACCCACTCTTGAACAATCCTTTTTTGAAAGAGTTTATGAAGTGGCCCGACAAATTCCTTATGGCCGGGTAACTACTTACGGGGCCATAGCCCGAAGTATTGGGGCTCCCAATAGCGCTCGTATGGTAGGGTGGGCGATGAACCATTCTTTAAAACAAGAACCTCCGGTACCGGCTCACCGCGTAGTTAACCGGCATGGTGTGTTAACCGGTAAAAAACATTTCAACCCTCCTCAACTTATGGAGGAACTTTTAACCAATGAAGGGATAGAAATACAGGAGGATCAAATAGTAAATTTCGAAAAGCATTTTTGGGACCCTGGACCCCAATTGACAGACCTTCACTCTGAAGCAACAAATTAAGTTGACACTAAAGATGAGCCAAATCTTCATATAGGAGAACAGGATAAAATAAGAATCAAATAAGAAACTTGCTGTTTCATTGGGTCATGTCTTATCTTTGCCTAACCGATCATTAAAATCAGTTTTTTATTATGGCTACTGATTACAATCAACATATCAGGTTAGGCATATTAGGAGGGGGACAGTTGGGGAAAATGCTATTACAAGAGATGGTCAATTATGCCATTACCCCTTATGTACTCAGCCAATATAAAGAGGGTCCTTGTACAGATATATGTGCCCATTATGATACAGGAGATTTTACTGATTTTGATACCGTCTATCAATTTGGGCAGAAAGTGGATGTACTGACCATTGAAATTGAGAATGTAAACACCGAGGCCTTAAAAAAGCTACAGTCAGAGGGAGTGACCGTGTACCCTCAGCCCGAAATTATCGAGATTGTACAAGATAAAGGCCAACAAAAAGAATTTTATCTTGAAAAAGGAATACCGACAGCGGATTTTCATCTTATTGAGGGAAAGGAGCAGATCCATGAACACAAAGATTTTTTGCCGGCTGTCCAAAAGATTCGGGTTGGTGGCTACGATGGGAAAGGAGTACAAAAGATCCCTGATGCACTCAATATCGATCAGGGATTTGATTCACCCAGTGTTTTGGAAAAGTTTGTCCCTATGGAAACGGAGTTGGCGGTGATCGTGGCACGCAATGCAAAAGGGCAGGCTACAACATTTCCCCCGGTAGAATTAAAGTTTCACAGCGAAGCCAACCTGGTGGAGTATTTGTTCTCTCCTTCCTCTATGGAACATAACATACAGGAGAAAGCCCGGCAAGTAGCTCAAAAAGTGGCAGAGGCGTTGGACATAACCGGTATCTTAGCCGTAGAGATCTTTGTGAGCAAAGAGCATAAGGTATACGTTAATGAAATTGCTCCTCGACCCCACAACAGTGGTCATCACACTATTGAAGCTAATCTTATTTCTCAGTTTGAACAATTGACCCGCACTTTGCTTAACCTACCCTTAGGAGCGACTGACCTCATACAACCTGCTGTGATGGTTAATCTGTTAGGGGCCGAAGATCATGAGGGAAGAGCCAAATATCATAACATTGACAAAATTCTTGAAATGCCCGGTATTCACCTTCATTTATATGGCAAAAAACATACTTATCCTTATCGCAAAATGGGCCATGTGACGGCAGTCGGTAAAGACCTCAACACGGCCATTGAAAAAGCCAAGCGGGTACAAGCGCTCGTTCAAGTAACCACCTAACTATTCCAACAGAAAGGGGAACGGGTATCAATGAGGAAACTCCCTAAAAATTTGTATATTTCTTTCATCTGTTCATCATTTCAAACACACCCTTATGCTCAAAATTGATATTCATACCCATATCATTCCCAAAGACTTACCCAAATTTAAAGATAAGTTCGGATACGGCGGTTTTATTCACTTAGATCACCATAAACCTTGCTGTGCCAAAATGATGAAAGATGACGAGTTTTTCCGGGAGATAGAAGATAATACCTGGAGTCCGAAGCGCCGTATGGAAGAGTGTGATGAAGACGGTGTCGATGTACAAGTTCTTTCCACAATACCGGTAATGTTCAGTTATTGGGCCAAACCCCAAGATGCTTTGACCGTTAGCGAATATTTGAATGATCACATCGCCGGAATCGTTGATGAATACCCTCACCGCTTTGCCGGGCTGGGCACTTTACCGATGCAAGATCCTGACCTTGCTATTCAAGAACTAGAACGCTGTATTAATGACTTAGGGTTAGCAGGTATAGAAATAGGAACACACGTTAATAAATGGAACCTCAATGCTCCTGAAATAATGCGTGTTTTTGAGGCTTGTGAAGATCTGGGAGCAGCCGTTTTTGTTCATCCCTGGGATATGATGGGGCAACCCGACATGCCCGATTATTGGCTCCCTTGGTTGGTGAGCATGCCTGCAGAAACTTCCCGGGCTTTATGCTCCATGATCTTTGGAGGTGTGTTCGAAAAATACCCGGATCTTAAAGTAGCTTTTGCTCACGGTGGGGGCTCCTTTCCCCAAACTATTGGCCGTATTGAATGGGGGTTTAAAGTACGTCCTGACCTCTGCCAAGTAGATAATGATGTGAATCCCCGCGATTATTTAGGCCATTTTTACTTAGATTCTTTAGTCCATGACAAAACAGTGCTCGATTATATTGTAGACTTAGTGGGATCCGATAAAATTGCCCTGGGCTCGGATTATCCTTTCCCTTTAGGAGAACACCACCCGGGTCAACTTATTGAAAGCACAGATTACGATGAGAAAACAAAGGCTAACCTCCTACATAATGCGGCCTTGGATTGGTTAGATTTAAGCAAGGAACGCTTTACTTCCTCAAAAGAGCAACAGCAGGAATCCAAAGCTTAGACCACTTGAGTACAAAGTTTAAAAAGGGGCGGGAATATGCCCGTCAACAAGACGAGGCTGACCCACTAAAGCAGTACCGCCAACAGTTTTATATACCCCAACAAGATGGTCAACCTCGTATTTACTTTTGTGGTAACTCCCTGGGATTACAGCCCAAAAATGTCAATGATCATATCCAACAAGAACTCACCGATTGGCAAACATTGGGGGTAGAAGGACATTTTAATGCTAAAAACCCTTGGTTTTACTACCATCACTACTTTACTGGCTCTGTAAGCCAGATCGTAGGAGCCAAAAAAGAAGAAGTGGTAGTAATGAACTCCCTGACCACTAACCTCCACTTGCTCATGGTTTCTTTTTATCAACCCGCCGGACGCCGGCATAAAATTCTCATCGAGGAACAAGCGTTCCCTTCTGATCACTATGCCGTAGAAAGCCAATTACAGTATCACGGTTATGATCCTGAACAAGCTCTTATCGAAGTCGGCCCTCGGGAGGGGGAGAAGATAACCCGAGACGACGACATTTTGGAAGCCATTGAAATGCATCAAGATGAGCTTGCTCTTATTCTTATCGGAGGCGTAAACTATTATACCGGTCAAGTTTTTGACATGGCAAGCATAACCACTGCCGGTCATAAGGCAGGGGCATTTGTCGGCTTCGACCTGGCCCATGCCGTAGGGAACATTCCTCTTCACCTGCACGAGTGGGAAGTTGATTTTGCCGCTTGGTGTACTTACAAATATCTTAATTCTGGACCAGGAGCGCCCGGAGGAGCTTTTGTTCATGAAAAACACGCCAACAACCCGGACTTACTCCGGTTTGCCGGTTGGTGGGGATATGAAGAATCTACCCGTTTTGAAATGAAAAAAGGTTTTGTTCCCCAACGCGGGGCAGCAGGTTGGCAATTAAGTAATGCTCCCATTTTAGGCATGGCTGCCCATAAGGCTGCCCTCCAGCACTTCGACAATGCAGGTATGAGGTCCTTGAGAAAAAAGAGCAAACAACTCACCGGCTACCTGCTCAAGTTACTGCAAGAGCTTGCCGAACAATATAAACACCTACAAATTATCACCCCTACAGCTGAGGAAAGTCATGGATGCCAAGTATCACTTATCATAAAAAAGGAGGGTAAAAAGATTTACGACAAACTTACCGAAGATGGTATTGTTTTGGATTGGCGCGAACCTGAAGTTTTACGCTTAGCTCCCGTCCCCTTATACAATACCTTTGAAGAGGTCTATGAATTTTGCCAGTGTTTACGTCATCAACTACAAAAATTTACCTGATGCTTAAGAAAGACAAAATAGCTCTCCGTCATTAATTCCCAGGTAAACACCAGAAAACAAATTACTTTCTCACTTTTTATTCTTTTCTTTTTTAGGAACCAATACCATTTGCATGTCTCCCATTTGAGTTGATTTGGTAATAACAAATTTTTCCGCGCTCACTTCTTTAATATTTACCTTTTCTTCTTCATCACCGCCATGCTGTTTCGTAAACAATTGAGTGCCATCTTCATTTAAACGCCAAGTCCCTTTTTCTTTACGAGCTAATGATTTTATTTCATACTTCCCGTTTGATTTAAAATGATAATAGGCGCTTTGTTTAATTTTTTTCATCAGCATATTCATCTTTTTCTTCTCTCGCTCTGACATATCTCGATCTATACTAATTTCCTTCACCCCCCATTTATTGGCGATCATATCTTTCTTACTGGCGCCGGAGCAAGCCCAGAAAGAGTTCATGATCAAGCCCAACATCACAACAAAAAATAATTGATTTAATTGAAGATATCTTTTATCCATAATTACTCTATTTTAAATGGTATGCAAAAAAGGGTTTATTTTCCTTTAAAATCAGGTTTGCGTTTTTCTACAAAAGCATTGACGCCTTCCTTATAGTCTTCTGTTCGGCCAGCGATCTCCTGGCAATAAGCCTCGTACTCTAGCATTTCTTTTAAATCTGCATTAAATGATTTATTTAACTGTTTTTTAATCAACCCTATAGCTTTAGTAGGGGCTTTGGCAAAATAGTCGGTCCATTGTTCTACCGCATTATCGAGTTTGTCAGGAGCTACTACTTTATTAATAAGTCCCAACTCTTCCGCTTCGGTAGCCGACACCTCTGAACCCAAGGTGGCCAATTCAAATGCTTTTTTCATACCTATTAATCGAGGCAGAAAGTAAGAAGAACCCGAGTCTAATGCCAATCCTACATTAACAAATACCTCAATGAGCTTTGCCTCTTCTGACGCAACTACCATATCACAAGCCAATGCTAATGAACAGCCGGCCCCAGCAGCTACGCCATTCAGACGTCCGATGATGGGTTTCGGTAACTTTCGCATATTTTTTATGATCGGGTTATAACGTTTGTACAATGAATCTGCTAAACTACGATCTTCCTGATCAGCTATATCCTTCAGATCCTGTCCTGCACTAAAAGCCTTGCCTTCTCCCGTTACCACTACAGCCCGGATATTATCATCTTTTTTACAAGTTTTCAATGATTTTTGAAAAGCCTGGCTTAGCTCCTCATTAAAAGCATTAAAGGAATCGGGGCGATTAAGGGTTATTGTGGCCACATTATCCGATTGATCAAATTTTAACACTTCCGACATAATATTAATTTTTTAATAACCAAAAGAGTGGCAACTAATTTAATAAAAAGCCATAAACTTAGCGAAAGTGAATCAGAGGGAATTCCTATAACTGGTGTCAATTTTATATCTTTGATAACAAAAATAGAGGAGTATGGAAGAATTACATATAGTCAAAGGTGATATCACAGATCAATCGACCGATGCCATTGTAAATGCAGCGAATAAAAGCTTACAAGGAGGGGGAGGTGTTGACGGAGCTATTCATAAAGCGGCAGGCCCTCAACTGCTGGAAGAGTGCAAGGAAATAGGAGGATGCCCGACGGGCGAAGCCCGCATTACCAAGGGTTATAAATTACCGGCAAATCATGTCATCCATACGGTAGGACCGGTTTGGAATGGCGGCGATAATGGGGAAGACGATTTGTTAACTCAATGTTATCGGAATTCATTAAAATTAGCCCGTGAGAATCAAATTAAAACAATCGCATTTCCCTCCATCAGTACGGGCGCCTACCGTTTTCCCTTGGAGCGAGCTACCCGCATAGCCATTAATACCGTTACAGAAGAATTATCTCAACATCATTTACCCCAAGAAGTTACTTTTGTCTGCTTCGATGATAAAACATATAGTACGTATCAGAAACTGCTTGATGAGCTTGCCTGATACCCGAGAGTCAAAGGTCACTTCCCCCACTTATCTTTTTAAAACGGTAGTAACTTATGTAGTGATATGCCTTGGTTCCTAATAGCATTAGGGTCAGCTATATCGAGCTCATTAAAAGATCTGGTTAGTAAGCAAACCCTCCCCCGTCTTGACGAATATATAGTAGTTTGGGCGCTTCGCTTCTACTCACTACCTGTTTTAGCTCCCTTGCTCTTCTTTATTCCCTGGCCGACGACGGGATGGTTTTACTGGTCCGTATTGACGGTCACGGTATTTCTAAAAACCTTTATTATCATCTTATATATGCGTGCTATTAAACTTTCTGATCTTTCGCTGGTGGCCCCGTTAGTTACCTCCACTCCTTTGTTTCTGCTTATCACTTCGCCGATAATGGTTAATGAATTTCCCCAACCGATTGGTTTAGTCGGTGTAGTTTTTATTGTGATCGGAGCATATATGCTCAACGTAAGGCTCCGACGGGAGAGTGTTATCCGACCTTTAAAGGCCCTGTGGAGAGATAAAGGAGCTCGCCTTATGCTTATCGTTGCCTTTTTATGGAGCATTACCTCTAATATTGATAAAATCGGTATACAGGCTTCTTCTGCAATGTATTGGTCGGTCACCACTAATATAGGCTGTACTATTGTTATGTTTCCAATCATGTACTGGAAAGCCAAGCAGCCCCTGAATATCAACCTACTCACCAATAGAAGCCTCTTCTTAATAGGGTTCTTTACCGCTTTTTCCAACTTATTTCATATGATTGCTCTTAAATTTGCCCTCGTAGCTTATGTTATATCGGTGAAACGATTAAGTGCTGTATTTAATGTATGTTATGGGTATTTTATTTTTGGAGAACGTCAGTTTACCGCTCGTTTGGTCGGCTCTGTTATTATGATAATCGGTGCGATATTACTAACTTTTTAATGCAAAATTTTAACCTGTTATGGCACAACAACATTGGAATATTACCATTCACGGACGAGTACAAGGCGTCTTCTTTCGGGCCAGCACCCGGGAAGCTGCCCAGTCCATGGGGGTCAAAGGATTTGTTCGCAATGAACCCGATGGCACTGTGTATATTGAAGCAGAAGCCGATTCATCGACGTTGGAAAAATTCAAGGACTGGTGTCATGAAGGCTCTCCCCAGGCACGAGTTGATAAAGTGGAAGCGGAAGAAGGGACACTAAAGAACTATGAGCAATTTTCCATTCAATACTAAATTTAAATGGCAAGCAAAAATAAACGGCTTTTTCTCTCCATTCCCCTGCCTTCAGAGCAAGCTCAAGCCATTAAAAGTTGTATTCCCAAATACAAGAACGCTTTTTCTCAAAACAAGGCTTCTATCAAAAAGCTACGATGGATGCCCCGAGAAAACTGGCATATTACCCTTTACTTTATTGGCAAAACAGGATCAGCCGCGCTGCCCTTATTACAACGAAAACTCACCGCACTTTTTACGGGGCAAATTACTTTTAAGTTGCGGTTTAAATCAATCTGCTATGCCCCTCCTAAAGGAAAAAAACGGATGATCTGGGCCAAATTTGATACTCCCTCCGAATTTGCGCAATTAGTGTACGCCATCTATGAAGAGTTGGTAGAAGATTTTGGGGTGCAACCTCCTCATAAAAAAATTATTCCTCACGCTACGCTGGCCCGTTTTAAAAAAATACCTCGCTCTTACTTACCCGATCTTATCCAGCCCAGTATTACTCAAAAAATAAAGGTGCAGCATTGTGAGCTATGGGAATCTCAGCTGTCTTCAAAAGGACCCACTTACCATTCGCTGGCTCGTTTCCCTTTTAATGAATAGAAAATAAAGCAATCCCTTCTTGTATCTTTTACCTCAACTAATCTAACAATTGCAATTTCTTAATTTGGGGTTGCCCTTCTTGCCTCTTTAATTTGATAAAATACAATCCTTTACTAACAGAAGGCTGCCATTGTAAAGTATGTTGACCAGCTTTTTGATTTTGCGATCTGATAACCTGTACTTCTTGCCCCACCACATCATACACAATAATTTCCACGTTTGATGATTGGGGGAGGCCATATTCTATATTGACTGTCGATCGAGCAGGGTTAGGATACACCTCAAACCGAAGATCTTCTTGATCATAATCTGCCCAGCCTGAAAATTCATCGACCGCAACAGAATCACAGAACATAGCTTGACATCCCGCCGTATCCCTAATTGTCAGACAGACTTGATAAGTATCTGCACTGGAATAGGTGTGAGTAGGCTGTCGGACAGAATCGGTGGCTCCATCACCAAGGTTCCACCTCCAATCTTGGACGTTGCTATTGGACTGTCCCTTAAAGCTAACCGTCAAACCAGAATCTTGCACCGTATACGAAGCTGTACAACTCAACCGACTAACAGATATAAGTTGACAAGCACTATCGACACAGACAATACTGCCTGTAGAATCAGTAACTCGCACTTGCTGACAAACTTGATAGGTGCCTCCACTATCATAGTTGTGAACCGGGTGTTGTTGCGTAGAAGTATCGCCATCCCCGAACTGCCAATACCAACTTGTGACATTAGCACTGCTCGTATCAGTGAATGTAACTGTCAAGGATGAATCTTGATGATCAAAGCCAGCTCTACACATTACACCACCTCCACAATTTATAAAGAGCGACTTAACAATAGTGTCCTGGCAACCTGTTGTCGTATCTGTGGTCATCAAACGAACGGTATAGTTACCACTGCTGTCATAGGTATGGACAGGATTTTGAGCGAAGGTATCCGTCATATCTCCAAATTGCCAATACCATTTATCCGCATTAACACTGGAATCAACAAAAGTGGCTTCACAACCACTAGTACTATAGCTAAAACGAGCCTGGCAAGTAGCCGGTGTGTCTTTTATTACAGTAACTTGTTGACAGGTCGAATCACAGAAATTGCCCAGGGAGTCAAACACTGTTAAACACACCCCATAGGTGCCCGAACTATCGAAGTTATGAAGCGGTGAGGATTGAGTGGAAGTATCCCCATCACCAAATTGCCAATACCACCCCATAATATCTCCACTTGATTGATCCGTGAAATCAACTTGTAATGAGGAATCTTTATAGGTAAAATCTGCATTACAGGAATATCCGGGGGCACAATAAAGGGTTATATTCTGTCGGATGCTGTCCCAACAACCCGTTGTAGTATCCTCTACAGTGAGGACCACGTTATAACTCCCTTCCTCACTATAAGTATGGGTGGGATTTTGTAAATAAGAACTGTCGTTATCACCGAATGCCCATGTCCAGGCATTGACTCCGCCGCTAGAAGAATCAGCGAAATTTATACTGCATTGGGTAGAGTCTTTAGTATACCCAAAATCAGCCTGGCAGGAAGTATCGACAATAGTAATAGCTTTGCATAATGAATCACAGAATGTACCAGTGGAATCATAAGTAGTGAGACAAACTTGATAAGTGCCTTCTTTGTCATAAGAATGGACCGGGTTGGCTTCATGCATTGTATCACCATCACCGAACTGCCATAACCATCCTGCCACATCACCATTGGATTGATCGGTGAAGTCAACCTGCAATGATTTTGCGGTGTAGCTAAAATCTGCCGCACAGCTATAACAGGTCATATCAACGGATTTAGTAGTACTGTCTCGACACCCGGTACTGGTATCCCGAACCATCAACTGCACCGAGTAAGTGCCTTCGGTACTATAAGTATGAGAAGGACTGGTCAAGGTTGTACTATCGCCATCCCCAAAGGACCAATTCCAATTAGTGACTCCACCAGTGGATTGATCTGTAAAATCTACTTTACATTGGGAAGAATCCATCACATAAGAGAAGTTCGCTTCACAGGTAGAGTCCACTACTGTTACCGATTGACATATAGAATCACAAAACTGGCCACTAGAATCATATACTGTAAGACAAACTTTATAAGTCCCCTTATAGTCGTAGTTATGAACCGGGTTAGCTAAGGTAGAAGTATCTCCATCTCCAAAGGACCAGTACCAACTGGCTCCATCCCCCGTCGATTGATTAGTAAAATCTACAGTAAGTATTGAATCCGCATAGGTAAAATCCCCTGTACATTGGGAAGCTGTATCACATTTTGCAATCACCATTTGGGTGCCCGTATCTACACAAGCTGTCGTCGTATCCTCAATAGCCAATTGGACACTATATGTATCTGGAGCGGCGTAGTTATGAGTAGGATTATAAGCCTTTTCTGTTACCCCATCTCCATACCACCAGGTCCAGTGGTCGGGGTCGCCGGAAGACGTATCAGTAAAGGAAACCGCACAGTTGGAAGTATCGCGAGCATATGTAAAGCCTGCCTGACAAGATGGAGCGGTTATACTGATAGATTGACAGACAGAATCACAGAACGCGCCGGTAGAATCAAAGGTGGTTAAGCATACCAAATAAGAGCCGGCTGTATCATAGGTATGGTCAGGATTTTTGATTTTTGTTGAATCCCCGTCACCAAAGGTCCACAGCCAAGTACTATCATCCCCGGAAGTAGTGTTGGTAAAGTCAGCCACATAACCAGTATCCGAGGCAGTAAAAGTGGCATTACAAGTAGGACATTTCACATTTACCGACCGGGTAGTAGTATCCGTACACCCGTTGGAGCTGTTTTTAATGGCTAATTGCACATTATAAGTATCGGGAACCGCATAAGAATGACTCGGGTTCTGAGCCGAGGAAGTATCCCCATCGCCAAACCACCAGGTCCATTTATCCGGGGAGCCCTTTGAAGAATCGCTGAACATCACTTCGCAATTACTGGTATTTACATCAGCACCGAACTTAGCCTCACACTCCGGCTTAACCCCCACGGAACGACAAGTGGAGTCACAAACCATCCCAAAGGAATCTAACGTTACCAAACAAACATTATACGTATCAGCAGAAGCATATGTGTGGGTGGGATGCTGGACAGAGTCGGTCGTCCCATCGCCAAAATACCATATCCACTCAGCCACATCTCCCGTTGATTGGTCCGTAAAATCAACTGTCAATCCTGTATCAGCATAAGAAAAGTCAGCCGTACAACGAGAAGTATCTCCCGTTATATTAATATCATCGAGAAAAAGATTATTACCATACCCATTCTGGCCGACAAAAACTACTTGAACTCCTTTTTGCCCTTCATAAGCAGAGAGATCTATGTAAGTAGAATCCCATTCGCTGGAGGTAGGGAAAAACTCACCTGTGGTGGCTGGCCGGGTTTTTAACCCATCTTTCCCATCAGCGAAAATAGGAGTAAAACTATTACCGCAATCTGTTGATATATAAATAAAAAGAGAATCAAAATTGTTGTTGTCATAGTAAGTATACGCATGTTTAAAAGTCATATGCGCATTGTTGACCCTCTTTAGGTTAAGGTTAAAAGTATATAAGTAGTCGCGTGTCCCAACGCTGGTATTATAATTGTAGAAATTTATATGAGCGGAAGAATCGCTATTACCAAAGGCCCCGTACGAAGCGGTTTGCCAGGTTTTATTTCCATCGGGATTTTTTCGGCTCCATCCTTTTGGGGGGAATGCTGGTTTTTCAAAACCTTCTACCAAAGGGATGGAAGAATCTTTATCAGCTACGGTAATATAATTGTTCTTTATGATGGTGTCCTTTCCATGAGCATTACTAACTACCAACCGAACGTCGTAGGTGCCGGCAGAAGAGTAAGTAAAAGAGGGATGTTGGACAGTGGTGTCGATGGTGCCATCATTTTGAAAATCCCATTTCCAATTGGTCGGTAAGTAAGAAGACTCATCATTGAAGTCGACGGCTCCTCCTAAGCAAACATCAGAAGGATACCCTGAAAACTGGGCGATAGGAGGATTATTAAGCGGATTTACTTTATTGGTCACACATTGAATAGCCTGATGAGCATTGATACGGCTTTCTCCCAGGTCAAGGGTAGAGTTATAAGGATCGCCAGTCCGCTCCATACACGCCTCAATAGAATCAGGATTCATAGTGGGATAAACAGATTTCATCAATCCTGCTAATGCCGCCACCAGGGGAGAGGCCATCGAAGTGCCACTAAAGTAACTATAATTATCAAAAGCGGTAGAGCTATAGAAGCCGGGGTCACTGCCATCACTATTATGTGGGCTACCTAAGGAGGCACATACGCCTGCTCCTTCGCCACCAGGAGCACACACATCCACCCATCCTCCATAATTTGTATAACAAGCTTCTACATCAGCACTATCTACCGATGCCACAGCTATAACAGAATCATAAGCTGCCGGATACTGAGCGGTATTAGAAGCATCGTTTCCGGCCGCTGCCACACATACGATATTACTATCATAGGCTTCCGTTATAATAGCCTGGTAAGTAGAACTGTAACTGCCCCCTCCCCAAGACATATTTATCACGTCAGCCCCATTGACAATAGCATATTCCACCCCGTCATAAGCATTCTGCAAGCTACAGTTATTATCCGAAATCTTAATGGCCATTATATCTACGCCAAAACCCAACGAAGCAATGCCGAGTGCATTATTTGTTACTCCTCCTGCAATTCCCGAAACATGGGTGCCATGATCACAATTCTGGTCAGGAGGATAAGGCCACGGATCTCCCATACCGGCATCCCAACCAATCGTATCATCGACATAACCATTGTTATCCGTATCAGTGCCATCAGCAGCTTCATCCTCATTATGCCAAATATCGTTAGCTAAATCCGGGTGGTCGACTTGTATAGCATTATCTACTACAGCTACTACAATATCGCTACTCCCTCGTGTAGTATCCCAGGCAGAAGAAGCACTCACCTGGGGAAGGGGGAAGAGAGTTCCATCGGTATAACGGGGATCATCAGGAGCGGCAAAAAGCTCGTGGTGAGGAACCTTTTCCGCGTATTCCACATAGTCTTCCGCTTCCAACTCCTTTATAAAATTATCTACCCGCTCTACCTTTGAAAACTCTATCTTATACGTCTTTTGAAGCACCGGGTGATTTAACTTGTCAAAAGGTTTATTTATCCGCCGGATACCATACTTGTCAAAAAGGGAGCGAGGTAAGGGATG
>CAZIGO010000002.1:0-12123 GCA_964538595.1 uncultured Chitinophagales bacterium
TGCCGCTAGCGTTCATCCTGAGCCAGGATCAAACTCTCCGTAGTATGAGAAACGTAAGAATTGATCTGAAACATGGAAACGCTTGCTTCTACCAGTACTTCAAAGAACTTGTTAATAATTTTTTTAACCCCTTCATTTCGAAGGGATTACAAAAATAAAATTTTGTTGAGAATTTGAAAAAAATTACCCGCTTTTTTTAGAGCAATTTTCCTTTATTTTAAAGAACTTATTTATCTATTCCCCCTTTGGGGAATTGCAAATGTAAGGTTAATAAATCAATATTTCAAACTAATCCCCCTCTTTTTTAAAAACTCTTTATCTCCATTAAATATTCCTTGATTTCTGCCGGGGTAATGCTGTTAATGCAACCACAATAAGTTCCACTCTTACATCTATTACAGGCCTCATCCAATACAAAAACTTTCGTTTGCGTTCCTAACGGTCGCCAACGACCGGGATGCACCGGTCGGCGCGGAGCAAACAAACCTATCGCAGGGAGCCCCAACAGACCAGCTATATGAAGAGGACCGGTACTCGGAGCTAATAAAGCATCAGCCTCATCTATAAAAGCAATTAAATGTTCTAAAGAAAGTTGACCCGACAAATCTTGTACATTGCTTTTCCCTATATTTAATGCAGGTCGAAATTGTTGTCCATCTTTTTCGGTGCCGGTAATATAGATCTCAAAATCATCTTCCGGTAATAGGCTTAGTAAATCATTATAATTGTCCCATGACCACTCTTGTGCATTTCCTTTGGTTTTAGGATGAATAATTAAACTGAATTTTCCCGTCTTCATCGTATTTCCTATCCGGGGAGGAATATCGTATATATTTCTAAAGCCACTCTTTTTAGCTAATTCCGGTAAGGACCAATCTGTCGGTATGTTGAGTGGCTTAGCCAATTGTAAGTTCAGTTGGGACTCATGCCAAAAACTGCCCTTTCGCTTGAGGTGTATCCATTTATTGCAATATATTAAATGATACCATCTTCGCCATGTTCCTACTCTCAGGGGAATACCCGCTTTATAAGCTATTTGCGCAATAGCTTTGTGAGGGTACACCTGTAAAATTGTATCAGCACCATGTCGCCGAAACGATTTTACTTGTTCTGCTCTGCTTTTCAATGCTATTTGATCCCAATACAAAATATGATCGATATGATCACACGATTTTAAGAGAGGAGCTGTATAACTCTTTCCCAAAAAGGTGATTTTAACTTGAGGTCGATATTCTTTGATGAGACCGGCTAAAGGTAAAGTCAATAATACATCCCCTATATTATCTACACGATTAATTATAATGTGATCATGTGCCATAAATACTCAGTCTTCAAGCGCTCTCAATTTCATATAAGTAAGTAAATTATCAAAGGCAGACAGCACCGCTATCTGCCAGCCATAATACCCTTCCATAAATCCTCGCTTTACCAACAAAATTTTCCAAAATTTTAAGAGGGGGCTTATTATCATATGAAGATAGGTAAACCTTTTATTGCGTTGCTGATATTGTTTGGCCTTTAGGGAGGAAAACCGATTGATTGTAGCAATATGTTCATCAATATTATGGAAAGAATAGTGAAGAAGATCCCCGTCCAAATGTATCACTTCCATATTTGGTGACAGCTTTATTTGCTCATGGACAAACTTTCCTTGCCATTCTGCTTTATCTTTGGGAAACAATCGCAGCTTCACATCGGGGTACCACCCCCCATACTTTATCCACTTCCCACAATAATTAGTGCACCTATTAAATGAGTAGGCTGCTGTTAATCCCTTCTCTTTTTGTTCAAGTAAACTCTTTTCTAACGAACCCGATACCACTTCGTCGGCATCAACTGATAATATATAATCATACTTTGCTTCTTGGTTAGCTTTATTTTTTGTAGCAGCATATCCTTCCCAAGGCACTTGAAAAAACTTTACTTTATCAAACTGTTTACATATTTGGGGAGTTTTGTCTGTACTAAATGAGTCAAACACAATAATTTCCTCTACCACCTCCTTCACAGCAGATAAACACTGCTCAATGTTTTCTTCTTCGTTATAAGTAATAATCACGGCAGATACAGGGTCCATCAATAACCTTCTTCTTTACTAAAGTGATTAACAAATAACAATAAAAACACCAAATAAAAAGCAGTCCCAATTTGTGTTTCCAAGGTAATATCTACTAGTAATGATAGCAATATGATAATATTAAAACTAAGGAAAATAACTCGTTGGAAGTCAAAAAACGAGTAAATGGGGAAAAAAAACATAAATAGAAACCACAAAAAACCAATCGCCCCCCCTGCTGCCGCATAATAAATAAATTGATTATGGGGCATTATTTTTACTTGAAGGGAGGGATATTGTTGTTGATATCTTTTATCCATTTCATTTTCAATATTATCCAAACCTACGCCGGTTATAGGGTGGGATTTAGCTATTTGCCAACCCACTGATAAAGATGCTAAACGACGGGAATCAGAAAGATTAGTAATTTTTTCACCTTTAAAGAATTTCCGAAGCTCCCAGCGAGCATATTGAATTTTGTTTTTGAAAGTGGGAACTGTCATATAGGCCAAGAAGGGGAGGGATAACAATCCGACTATACCGACCAATCCTTTACACTGTTTTTTATCATAGACCACTCTTTTTACCAAAATAAAAAAGAAAGTAGCGTACATTCCTACTAACCCACTCCGAACAGCAAGAATATGGATATATATAAAAAGGAATACAGCAATACCTAAAAATAGGGGGGATTCTATTTTACTAAAATTGCAATACCCCCTCTTCCAACTGTATAAGGCAACAATAAAAGCAAAGGCAACCATCAAACTAAATCGAACATGACTAATAGGAGTGGGTATAACCTGGGCTCTTTCATAAGCCTCTGTCATTGAACGTATATGGACTATATAAATTGATAGAGAACTCAAAGCTACTATTGTTACTGTAACGACAAACAGCGTTAAAACGACTACTAACTGTTTTTTATTAAACCGGGGTAAGGCAGCAAAAGTGAAGGGCAAAAATAAAAAAGGAAGTTTTATACGCAACCGAGATAAGTAAAACTCAGGGTTTTGTAGAGAAAAAGCATGTATTACATACAACAGTGTTATAGAAGTTAATACCCAATAGGTTTTAGTTTTAAAAAAATAAAGCGTGTCTTTCTTCAAACGAGGATTGAGCAGAGCAATCAATAACAAAAATACCATACTCACACTCAGTGCAGTTCGTGATAGGAGCATGCCTACTACCAATCCTGCACAACCCAATACAGCCAAATTACTGCGATGTTCCAGATAAATTTTATTTATTGAATGCATTTATCAATATGGGTCTTCTATTCAATAATAAAGTATATCCTTTGTATAGTTTTTTTGTAAAAAAATTAAGTAAATGAGATTATAATTACGCCCTTTTCTCTGCTATTATCTGAAAATATCTTTTATCGAATGGTCAGTGCATATTATTTATTGAGCAAGGCCCATAATTTATCTTTTAATGCTGATAGTCCTTCACCACTCACAGAAGAAATAAAGATATAGTTAACAGAAGGAATTTTTTCAGCAATTTCCTCCGCTAATTCTTCATCGATAAGATCCGCCTTTGAAAGCACTAATAATCGTTCTTTTTGTAATAATTCAGCGCTATATTGGCGGAGTTCTTCCAACAAAATATTGTACTCCCGCACTATATCATCACTATTTACCGGTACGACAAATAGTAACACAGCATTACGTTCGATATGGCGAAGAAATTGATGACCAAGTCCTTTGCCTCTATGGGCTCCTTGCATAATACCTGGGATATCAGCTATAGAAAAAGACTTAAACTCATGATAGGAGACGATGCCCAAGTTGGGTGTAGTTGTAGTAAAAGGATAACGGGCTATTTTAGGTTTTGCTGCTGACAGTACCGAGAGCAAAGTAGATTTTCCTGCGTTGGGTAGTCCAACTAACCCTACATCGGCCAGCAACTTTAACTCAAATATCTTCCAGGCCTTTTGAGGTGGCCCACCTGCTGTAGTTTTACGGGGGGCTTGATTAACGGAAGACCTGAAATGCCTGTTTCCCTTTCCTCCTTCTCCTCCTTTAAGGAGAGTGATTTCCTGAGCATCCTCAGTAATTTCCGCCTCTTTTTTGCCCGTTTTTTTATCGGTTACCACTGTTCCGAGCGGTAGTTCTATGACCCGCGTTTCCCCATTAGCACCGGTCTTATTGTTGGCTCCCCCATTTTCTCCATTGCCAGCAAATATATGGCGTCGATGACGAAGATGCAACAAGGTCCATCGTTTCTTATTTCCTCGTAATACTATATCTCCCCCTTTACCGCCGTCCCCACCATCTGGTCCTCCTTTTGGTTTATACTTTTCTCGTTTGAAGTGCAATGCTCCATGTCCTCCTTTGCCAGAACGGCAACAAATCTCTACGCGATCTATAAAGTTACTTTTGGCCATGGGATACTAATAACAGAAGGGGGTCTGAGATCAAACCGATGCTTTATCGATTTCACCTTTCAACCGTTCAAAAATTTCATCGACTGTGCCTTCACCATCTACCGTAACAAGTTTACCATCCTTTTTATAATAATCAGCCACTGGTGCTGTTTTTTCCTCATATTCTTTTATTCGCTTCTTTATTGTTTCTTCATCTTGATCATCTTCGCGACCAGAGGTTTCCCCTCTTTTAAGCAGGCGACTAATTAATTCTTTTTCACTCACCTTTAACTGCAATACTTCCGTCACTGTTTCCTGATGCTTTTTCAATAATTGATCAAGCGCCTCAGCTTGTGCTATCGTACGAGGAAATCCATCAAATATAAAGCCCTCTTTATCCTGATGATTCTGTATAGTATGATCCATCATATCAACAATAAGCTCATCGGGCAACAGTTTTCCTTCTTCCACATAACTTTTCGCCTTTTTTCCCAAAGGCGTCTCATTTTTTATTTCCGTACGAAGCAAATCACCGGTAGATATGTGAAAAAGATCAAAAGCCTCTTCTAACTTCTCGGCTTGAGTTCCTTTACCACTCCCTGGCGGACCAAACAGTACTAAATTAATCATAATATATTTTTTTTATATAACAGGCCATTCAAAATTAACGAATTTTTGTCGGTTTTATGAAAACAGTATTGTGAAGGTACTTATGGGGGAAGTACATTCAATTAAAAAAGGGATTGTTATTTTTTTCAAAACCAATAGTGGTTTCAGGACCATGCCCCGAATAGACGGTAACGTCTTCCGCTAAGGGGAAAAATTTTTGGAGAATGGTCGTTTTCAATACCTCCAAATCGCCCCCGGGAAGGTCATAACGACCCATCCCTTTTAAAAATAAAACATCACCACTTACGATAAATTGTGATTGGGCTTGATAAAAAGAAATACTCCCCGGCGAATGTCCTGGTGTATGCATTACTTCTAACTTTGTATTTCCAAACTCAACTATATCTCCCTCTGCCAAATAGCCCGCCGGTTCCGGAGAAGGTTCAATTGTAAAACCAAATGCTTTCCCAAATTCGTCTGCAGCTTGTAAGATGGGTTCATCATCTTGATGTATGTATAAACTCAAATCATAATTTTCGGCGACAAACTTATTTCCTGCTATATGATCTATATGACAATGAGTGTTGAGCAATTTTACTGGTTGTAACTCTTGGCTTTCTATAAATTGAGTCAACTTTTCTTGCTCTTCCGTTTCATAACATCCCGGATCAATAATCACACATTCTTTAGTATCATCATAAACAACATACGTATTCTCTTGGAAAGGAGTAAAAACAAACCTAGTAATATCTGTCATAATTCAACGTTATACTTCACAAAAGCCTTACTATTACAGGCTAATTTTTGTATTATTGTAATAATCCTTGATATTTGGCTATAAAGATAATGAGTTCTCCTCAAAATGTCATTATTACCCGGTAAGAAATATGGTAGTTTACTTTTCTTGTTAGCCTTTTTACTTATCGGAACAGTGAATAGATTACCGGCCCAGATGACTCAAATGAAATTTGGTAAAAACCGGGTACAATATAAAGATTTTATCTGGTCCTTTTATGAAACCAAGCACTTTAGCATCTATTATTACCGGGGAGGTCAAAATTTAGGCCGTTATGTGGTTGAGGCAGCGGAGAAAAACTTAAAGCAGATTGAAAAAAAGCTCGAGTACCGGATTAATACTCCTCTTCAAATTATAGTTTATAAAAACTTGACGGACCTCAAACAAAATAATATAGGTCGGGGAGTGGATATATACAATAGAGGCGGACTGACCAAAATTATTGGTACAAAAATATTTCTGCATTTCAACGGTAACCACTCCGACCTGGAGCAGCAATTGCGAGAAGGTATTGCCCGCGTTTTTTTGAATGACATGATGTTCGGTGGTGATATCCAAGATGCTGTCCAAAATGCCGTTTTACTCAACCTGCCGGAGTGGTTTAAAAAAGGATTAGTTTCTTATGCGGGTCAATCCTGGAATGCCCATTTAGACAATCGACTTCGCGATGGTATTCTTTCCGGAAAATACAATAAGTTTCACCGATTAAGCGGGAAAGATGCCCGTTTTGCCGGTCATTCTATCTGGCACTATATTGCCCAAAAATATGGTAAAAATGCTATTCCTAATATATTATACCTTACCCGTATCAATCGTAGTTTAGAGAGTGGTTTCCTGTTTGTGCTGGGAAAATCTGTAGAAGAAGTATTACGGGAATGGCATACGTTTTATGAAAACAAATACAATGAGGAAGTTCAACAACTTAACTCCCCTCCTGATAGCTTATTAACCGGAAAGAAATCCAAACGTAAACCCAAGTATTATGAGCTCGCTGTCAGCCCCGATGCCCAACGTATTGCTTATGTAACCAATGAAATAGGACGGTATAAAGTTAACGTTTATCATCGGACCGAAGATAAGCGCAACACAATATTAAGAGGGGGGTACAAATCTTTGAAACGAATTACCGACTATTCTTATCCCCAGCTTGACTGGTCCCCCAATGGGGAAAAACTGGCTATGTTATACGAAAAGAAAGATAAAATTCACCTCGTTACCCGTGATATAAAGAGTGGCAATGAGAAGGTAAACCACCTTGACCCTTACTTTCAAAAGGTGACCGACTTTTCATTTGCACAGAATGGGAAAACTTTAGTTGTATCCGCTATTGTGGAAGGGCAATCTGATATTTTTTATTTCCACATTCCTTCTAATCGAGTAATTCGCATTACACAAGATTATTATGATGATATGGATCCTCACTATGTTAACATCACTAATAAATATGGGGAAAAAAAAGAAGGGGTACTATTTGTTTCCAATCGCCCCCATGATTCTATTAAAAAAACTAATATCCGCAATTTAGATACGATCCCCTCTCACCAAGAGTATAACATATACTTTTACAATCATCAAACTAAATCCAAGCAACTCATTCCTATTACGAATACTTCCATTATTCAAGAAATGGACCCCATGGCCTACAACCAACATTGGCTAACCTATTTAAGTGATGAAAATGGTATTCAAAACCGATATGTCGGGTATTTAGATACCACCTTTTCTCACAAAGATACAATTGTCTATCACCGCGACTCTACGGTCAAAAACCCATCGTTACCCCAATATAAGTACGCCCAGATTCCCACAAAAAATATTGATTCTTACCATGTTAAACCCATCTTTAAAGATACTGCCATCACTTTTCCTATTACCAATCGTAGTCGAAACATTTTGGAGCATGATATCCCCCAAAAATCTGATACTATAATCGATCTCATGTTACACAAGGGACGATACCGGTTTTATGCTTACCCTCAAAAAAGCGAACTTAGTACTGCTGATGCTTTCTATTTACCTACCACTCATTTTCGTAAAACCCGTCCGCTAACAAAACCCGAAAAACAGAAGTCAACTTCTGAAAGCCCCACGACACCTGATACCAATTCATCGAATCAAAAGAGCACCTATTACTTTCAACCTCCTGGTTCACCAGAAACCCAAAAATCCTCTCCTCCCTCCTCTTCTACTCCTAAACCAAAAGAAAAGCCTGCTAAAGCGAAAAAGAGTTTTATTTCCACTGATGTTGAACCTTATCATGTCAAATTTTCCACTGAGTATGTGTTAAGTCAACTGGATAACACCGTAAAATTTACGCCCTACCAAAACTTTACGGGGAACGGTCCCATCTTTCAAAACCCCAAATTAAGTCCGCTAATCCAAGTATCTATTACAGATTTGTTTGAAAATTATCGTTTTACAGGAGGGTTTCGTGTTCCCACTAATTTTTCAGGGAGTGAATATTTTTTAAGTTTTGATTACCTAGAACATCGGTTAGACAAGCATTTTATGTACTATAGGCGGGTCTCATCAAAAATTTCAGAAAACCAAACGCTTCCCCGCCGATTATTTCTTAAAAACAAAATGAATTATATAGAAGGCGGGCTCACCTGGCCCTTTTCTCCTATCAGTAGTTTGCACGGTTATGCCGGTTATAGAAATGATCACATTGATACATTAGCTCGCGAACCCAGTACTTTATTAGCTGATGACTTTAATGAAAATTGGTTTTTACTACGGTTATCCTATGTATTTGACAACACTATCAAATGGCATAAAAACACGTTAGAGGGTTGGCGACTTAAGGTTTTTGGGGAAGCCCGTAAAATGGTTAATGACGTAAATATAGATCCCCTCGATCTTCAACCCGAAAAGTCTCACCTCTTTATTTTGGGAACAGATATACGCAACTACTTCAATATCCATCGTCAAATAATTTTTGCCAATCGTTTTTCAATGGGAACGTCATTAGGTCCTCGAAAACTGATTTATTATTTGGGCGGGGTAGATAATTCGTTATTTCCCAAATTTAATACTGAAACCCCTATATCTTCGAATCAAAACTATGCATTTCAAACTTTAGCCACCAATATGAGGGGATTTAGACAAAATATTCGAAATGGTAACTCTTATGCTGTTTTTAATTCAGAAATCCGTATTCCCTTTTTCCGATATACTCATTTATTTATGAATTCTACCTTCTTCAAAAACTTCCAATTCATAGGATTTGGTGATGTAGGAACCGCTTGGATCGGTCCTTCCCCCTTTAGCGAAGAAAATCCTCTCAACAAGCAGGTGATTGGCCAACCTCCTGTGGTTGTGCGGGTAGATTATTTACGTAATCCTATTGTACAAGGGTATGGTTTTGGAGCCAGGAGTACCGTGCTGGGATATTTTCTAAGATTCGATGTGGCGTGGGGACTTGAAGATGGTAAGTTTAACCCCCCGATGTACTATTTATCGCTGAGCCTTGATTTTTAATTATATTATACAAGAATAATTTTATCAGTTAAAAAACCAAAAAATATGAGTTCACCTGTAGTCGGTATTATTATGGGCAGTACTTCTGATTTAAAAGTGATGCAAAAAGCAGCTGACATTTTAGATGAGTTGGATGTCTCTTATGAAGTGACAGTCGTTTCCGCTCATCGCACTCCTCAGCGTATGTTCGATTATGCTGAGAAAGCCAAAGACAGGGGGTTACAATCCATCATTGCCGGAGCTGGCGGGGCGGCTCACCTGCCTGGTATGGTGGCCGCTAAAACTTCATTACCAGTTATTGGGGTGCCTATTCTCTCTCGTAATTCGATGGAAGGATGGGATTCCCTATTATCTATTGTACAGATGCCCGGCGGTATTCCAGTAGCGACAGTAGCGGTTAACGGGGCTAAAAATGCCGGCATATTAGCTGCCCGTATCGTTGGCACTTCTGACCCACAAGTTGCCGACCAGCTTCAACAATACCAAAAATCCCTAACTGACAAGGTGATAAATACAGCTAAAGAGATGGAAGAAAAAGGGTTTCGTTCCTTTTTAGATTAATAGCCAAAAAAGAAGACAACGATTACCATTATAAATAGACTCCCAAATTTAAAAGAGAGAAGCATAAAAGTAGTGGGGCGCAGTACATTTGCATTTAATCAATCATTCTTAAGTTGTTCTTCTAATAAATTGTTGATCTTTTTCAAGTAAGTGATTTCTTTTTGAGCTTCTGACAGTTCATCCTTACATTCTTGTAATTGGTCTTCTTGCGAAGAATATCCTGAGGAAGGTTCTTTGATTACCTTATCCGAAGATTCTTCCATTGATCGTAACTCAAGGTCATATACCTTAAAAAAATTATAAGAAAGAGCTTTAGATATTTCAAACAGTAAATCAGTATCGACGGATTTGCGACGCAAAATATCGTTTATATTTTGGCGAGCTCTATTGATTCTGCGAGCAAATTCACTCTTTGTCATACCTACCTCCTTCAATCGCTCTTCAATTATTTCACCTATATGTAACTCTACCATAGCTTACAAAATTGCAAATTCATCTATTTCATATTCGTATAATACTGTAATATAGTTAATTAACAAATGACAATTTTATTTTACTCTCTGTCACCTAATCTTATAACGTTACAGGGATAAATTAGTTCAAAAATGCTATAACTTCCTCATAATTTGCATTTTAACCATATCAACTACCTCTTAATTACTACATTTTTTATTCGATATAAACTATAAGTTTTGCCCCTTCATAACTTATAAATCACGATATTTATTTTGTTTTTATTTTATATTATTGCTAATATAAGATAATAATTTATAATTTGATTATGTGTATACTTTAAATTATAGTTTAATCTATTATGATGTAATTAATTTAACCACTTTTCAGTTACCAAACAATTATTTTTTAAATGTGAAAAGAAAAGAGTGCAATAATTCTATTATAACAGAATAATGAGCTCTAAAGAAAAGAAATAGTGCCCAGGGCGGGACTCGAACCCGCACGCCCAAGGGGCACTGCCACCTGAAGACAGCGCGTCTACCAATTCCGCCACCTGGGCCAGTATACTTCAAATGTACGTTTTTAATGAAAGATTTATTAACGATTCCAACCCTACAAAACAAAATTAACTCCACCGCTTTTTATTCCTGGTCATAATATCGTTGCTCCAACTTGTCGGACCGGTTTATAATAGTTCTATACCATCGCAAGCGAATTTCCTCCTTCTCTTGTTCAGACAAAGACCAAGGCAAATCTGATTTATACATTTTTTCAGATAAACGATATAAAATGACGGCGGCTGAAACAGAAAGATTAAAGCTTTGAGTAAAGCCATACATGGGAATTTTAATAGTATAGTCGGCCGCTTCAAAGACAGTAGTCGTTAATCCATCTAATTCGGTTCCTAAAAACAGGGCTGTTTTTTGATTGAGAGGAAAATCTCCTATTTCATAGTTTGCTGCTCCCGGTGTAGTGGCAACGATTTGATATCCTCGTTGGCGAAGATGGCTAATACAGTCAGCCGTATTTTGGGTATTTTCGTTATGTCGTATTAAATCTACCCATTGTTCAGCTCCCTGAGTTACATTTCGATTAAGCGTATACTCATTGTCATTTTCAATAACGTGGGCTTCTTGAATCCCAAAGCAATCACAAGTCCGGAGGACAGCACTGGCATTTTGGGATTGATAGATATCTTCCAATGCTACTGTAATATATCGAGTACGTAAATTGAGTACTTTCTCTATTTTATTCCGCTTGTTTTCCGTCACATACTCTCCCAAGTACTCGATAAGTCCTGAGTTGTCACTCATAACTACCTTACCTGTTTGAATTCATAATCATCCGTAAAACGTTTTGCAACAATTGATACGCTTTATCATAACTACAGGAATGCTCACTTTGACGTGGACCGGCTACATTCAATACTTTTATCTGGTTAGTTTTAATCCATAAGCAACACCTCTCCACATTTTTATGTTGCTCCTTTTGCCAATCTATTACTAAATAGGGTTTATTCAAAGTTATAGCTACTTGCCGGGTATAGGTCGTCCCTCCACTAAGGGGGAGAGTACTAATGATTAGAGTACCATCACTGTCACCTACATTCCATTCCGTACGTTGCTCTAGTTTTTTATCGGGTGTTTCTTGTAAGGGATATGAAGGGGGTATGATACCATCCTCTGCCCATCGACCTTTTGGGCACCACCCTCCTCGCGGGATGTGTAAATATTTCCCTACATCCAAAGCCGCTCTATCAACACCAGTTTGCCCCCCTGAAATTATCTTTTTGAT
>CAZIGO010000002.1:12133-17568 GCA_964538595.1 uncultured Chitinophagales bacterium
AAAAGGGTATTCATTCCATTTTTAGATGGCAATGAATACCCCTTTTACTTTAAAACTTATTTTTCTTTGCTTAGCAAGCTAAACAAAGAAAAGAACTGATTTACTTAACCGCTTCAGCTAAGTGCTTACCCGGCTTAAATTTAGCTACTGTACGCGCGGGAATTTGAATTTCTTCACCTGTTTGAGGATTACGTCCCTTACGAGCTGCTCGCTCAGAAGTAGAGAAGGTACCGAAACCAACTAAGGCAACACGATCACCACGACGGAGTGAGTCAGTGGTATTTTCAATAAAAGCATCTAATGCTCTTTTAGCATCAGCTTTAGAAAGATCAGCATCAGAAGCAATACTATCTATTAATTCTCCCTTATTCATATTTATAGGTTTTAGATTAACAAATGCAAAGAATCCTTAATGCTACAAATGTAGGGCACATAAAGTAAAAAAGCAAGCTTTTAGCCTATAAATTTTTTATAAATGTAAAATAACCACTGATACAAGCCGACTCCATAAACATGTCTTTATATTTTAATATATAATACCCTCTAAAACAATCTTTTCTGGTGACCGCTTTTTCTTCGAAAGATTTGGAAGTTAAAATTAAAGTCGCTCTCCGGCATATATTTTTTTACTCCCAAACTGTGTAATTGACGGACGGCATCCGCTATTTTCCCTTCTCCCTTTATTCGTTTCCCCCATCTACTGTCATTAACCTGTCCTCCATGACAAGATTCAATATGATGAATCACCTTGCTTGCTTTAGCCTCGGAAAAATTTTTATATAACCAGTCCTTAAAAAGAGAGTCTACTTTGGCATTTAATCGTACTATGGTATAACCTGCTGTTCGGGCTCCTTGCTCAGCTGATTTTCTTATAACTTTTGGAATTTCTTCACTATTAAGCCCCGGAATAATGGGGGCATTCATAACACCGGTAGGGACACCGGCATTTGTCAGTTTATTAATAGTTTCCAATCGACGAGCAGCTGTTGTGGTACGGGGCTCCATTTTTCTTCTCAAGGAAGCTTTCAAAGTAGTAATGGAGATCATAACATGCACTAGATCATGTTTTGCTAGCTTACTTAAAATATCTAAATCCCGTAAAATCAGGCTATTCTTCGTAATAATACCCACCGGATGACGATATTCCCAACAGACTCTTAATAGCTCCCGAGTGATTTCCATTTTTCTTTCAACAGGCTGATAACAATCCGTATTGCCCGATAAACTTATAGGAGCCACTTTCCAGTTAGGGTTTTCAAACTGCTGTTGCAACAATTGAGGAGCATTTTGCTTAATAACGACTTTACTTTCAAAATCCAACCCAGCATCATATCCCCAATACTCATGGGTATTACGAGCATAACAATAAATACAACCATGTTCACAACCCTGATAAGGATTAACTGAATAAGTCATCCCCACATCCGGGCTCGCTACTTCATTGACTATACTATTAGAGCGCCGGAGAATATATTCAGTAGAGGGAGGGGGGCTATCCATTTCATCAATCCCCTCGTTATGCATCTGTTCATAATGACTTTTTTGGTAAGTATTCTCCGGATGAAATTGTGCCCCTCGGCCATCCAAATAATCACAGGATTGATTTTTTGATGTATTTTTCATATATTAAAAACAAGATTAAGGTAGAGCGGTAAGTATATACTAAAATATACTAATTTCTATATGAACAAGAAAATAAGCTTTATAGTAATAATTGCCTTCGCTTTTTTAGCTGCCCATTGTTCCAGGGGAAGTGGATGCCCGGGAAAATTTTCGGCTGTTAAAAAAGATAGTAACACCAAAAAATGTGGAGGAGCTACCGGGGCAAAAGACGCTGAAAAGTCCGGCGGAAGTTCAGGCAGTAGTCAACTTTTCCCGACAGGAGGATATGGAGGTATGCAAGGCGATTAACACTCAAGACAACTTATCTACAATTCTTTTCCTCATCTCTAATCATTTTTAATACTTCTTTGTAACTTTTATAGACAAAATACGTATAATTAAAATAAAAATTATGAGGAAAGCTATATATTTTGCTGCCTTTTTTACGGTGTGTATTTTATTAGCTAATTGTGGTAAAAAAGTTCACTGTCCCAGCAAATTTGGTAGTGCTCAAATTGATAACAACTCATCAAAAAAAATGTCCGTTCAACTTTCTGTTTCTCCTAACAAGGAGTCCTAACGTAGTAAGAAACTTATATTAAGAAGAGGAGGGGATCCGCTGTTTTGCTGTTATATGCTCTCCTCCCCATTCGGGGACTATATTTACTTTATTTTTAGAAAGACAAAAGGGTATATCCTTTTTTGCCCCCCGTCGTAATAAACGCTGATAATGGGAGCCGGCCTTAATAGTACTCATCAAATCCTTCTCCTTACGTTCATATAGCAGTTTTGCAGTAAGCGCTGCATCATAAATAAAGTCGGTTTCAAAAGAGAGACGACTAGCTACTGCCCCAGCAAAAAGTGTGTCCTCCAGATTGACATGATTACGCCATCCCGCACACAACAATAAAACCGGTTCCTTTAACTGCATTAATTTTTGGCACAAAATTTCCAAGTTCAGAAAAGATCCAATAAACACTCTTTTCGCTGATTGAGCGGCATTTAAAGCTCTCGTTCCATTTGTTGTAGTCAATACCAGCGTTTCACTTCTGATAGGGTTATCCCAAAATTCACGAGGAGAGTTGCCAAAATCAAACCCGTCAACTTTCTGCCCATCCCGTTCTCCTCCTACCAAGTATCCTTTTTCTTTATATTGAAATGTTTCTTCTATAGAAGCAACAGGTATAATAGCTTCCGCTCCTTTCTCGAGTGCAGCACAAATAGTAGTAGTGGCCCGAAAGATATCGATTACCACTACAGCTTTATCAGTTAAGTCATACAAATCCAGCATCTTTGGGGAAAGACAAGCCTCTAAGGATAACGCATGGTCATATTCAGAGCTCATGCTTTTAGTTTCAGGGTGATTATTTATAAAAAGGGAGGTTTAACCACTTCTGCTGGTACCGCTTTTTTCCGAATCTTAAGTACTATCTCGCTCCCGGGTTGAGCAAACTTTTTTTGAATATATCCCATACCAATTCCCTGATTTAAAGAGGGGGACTGGGTTCCTGACGTAACCTCGCCTATTTCTTCACCATTACTATTTTGAATTTTATAACCCTGGCGAGGGATCCCTCGTTCAAGCAATTTAAAGCCCATAAGTTTCCGGGAAACCCCTTCCTTTTTTTGCTTTAGCAGCTTTTCTTTTCCAATAAAGTCGGTTTCCAACTTGGTTAACCAACCTAACCGGGCTTCTAAGGGAGTAGTAGTTTCATCAATATCATTTCCATGTAAGCATAAACCCATCTCTAAACGGAGAGTATCGCGGGCTCCTAGTCCTACTGGTTTCAATCCATGAGCTTCTCCAGATTCTATAATTTTTTCCCAGACCTCTTTGGCATATTGGTTTTCAAAGTAAATTTCGAACCCGGGTTCACCCGTATAGCCTGTCGCTGATATTAACACATTATCTATACCGGCCAAAGTATCCTTTGTAAAACGAAACATTTTTAGTTCAGAAAGATCAGTATCGGTTAACGGTTGAAGCGTCTTTTGAGCTTCATCGCCTTGAATGGCGAGCAAAGTCGTTTCATCTGAAATATTTGTGAGGGTAACGTCGTCTTTATCGTTATGTTCATTCATCCAGTTCCAATCTCGTTCGATATTAGCGGCATTAGGGATCACCATGAAGGTTTCCTCATCAATCATATAAAAAATAAAATCATCTATAATCCCCCCTTGTTCATTAGTCATAACAGTATATTGGGCTTTGCCCGGGAACATTTTACTGACGTCACTAGCTACCAATTGTTGTAATAAATCTGCTGCTCTCTCCCCCTTAATGATAAATTCTCCCATATGTGACACATCAAACATCCCTACTTTTTGGCGGACGGTCAAATGTTCATCTTTAATACCAGAGTAGGAGATAGGCATCTCATAACCAGCAAATTCAGCCATCTTAGCCCCTAACTCTTTATGCTTTTCTGTCAGTGGTGTTGTTTTCATAATATCCTTTTTTCGTTGGTTCAAAAGTAGGAAAAAGGCATAGAAAAAGAAAGTTCAGAGATAGTTATAGACCGGGGAAATTGAGGAGAGTCATTAAAATTTGTATCTTCCCTTCATGAAATTTCTTCGTACTATCACATTAAAAGAGTTGGCCAACCTAGTTAATTGTAAGCACATCGGAGCTGATCAACTCAAAATTTTAGGCATTAATGAAATACACCGGGTAGAAGAGGGTGACATCACTTTTGTAGATCATTCTAAATATTATGAAAGGGCCCTTACTTCTGCAGCGCGGGCTATCATTATTGATCAAAAAATAACTCCCCCCGATGGAAAGGGTTTAATCATTGCTGAGCACCCCTTTCAGGTCTACAATAAAATTGTCCAACACTTTGCCCCTTTTCAACCCAGTGAATCTTCGATCAGTGATTCAGCTACCATCGGGCAAAACACCATTATACAGCCTGATGTTTTTATCGGTCACGATGTTACAATAGGAGAAAATTGTATTATTCACCCTAATGTAACAATATATAATAGTTGTCATATCGGTGACGATGTCATTGTCCATGCCAATACAGTGATCGGCAGCGATGCTTATTATTACAAAAGAACAGAAAATGGACAGTATCAAAAGTGGCATTGTTGCGGTGATGTTATAATAAAAGATAAAGTAGAAATAGGGAGTGGGTGTATGATCGACCGTGGAGTATCAGCGAGTACGGTTATCGGATCAGGCACTAAAATTGACAATTTAGTTCATATCGGGCATGATACTATTATCGGAAAAGATTGTTTGTTAGCTGCTCAAGTGGGGGTAGCCGGCGTAGTAGAGCTAGGAGACCAAGTTATATTATGGGGACAAGTAGGGGTTTCTAAAGATGTACATATCGGTGATGAGGCGGTTGTTTTATCAGGATCCGGGGTTTCTAAGTCATTAGACGGGGGTCAAACCTACTTCGGATCCCCGGCTAAAAAGGCGCGTGAACGGTGGAAAGAATTAGCACTTGTTCGTCGCCTTCCCGAGCTATGGCAAAAAATTAAAGGGCAATAAGGAGGTTACTCTTTCTTTGCATTATTTAACAAGCGATACACTACCCGTTGGATACGAGTACGATAATTTAATTCAATCAACTTCTTATTATCGGAGTTGGGATAGACCCGATTCGACAGAAATATATAAGTTAAATTATGGGCCGGATCCGCCCACATGCCCGTTCCTGTAAAGCCACTATGACCAAAAGTTTTCGGGGAAGCGGCTCGTGCTGTCGGGCTTACTTCCATGGTATCCGACGTGGGTTTATCAAAACCCAGCGCTTTACGATTATCACCAAATTGTTGGCTGATAAAGTGATTAACAGTCGAGGTACTAAAATACCGTCTCC
>CAZIGO010000002.1:17578-31924 GCA_964538595.1 uncultured Chitinophagales bacterium
ATCCTTTTTGGAGAAGCATCTGCATTAATACTGCCAAGTCATTAGCATTTGAAAACAAACCCGCATGACCACTTACTCCCCCTAACATAGCCGCCCCCGGGTCATGGACTCGCCCATGAATTAATGTTTTTCGAAATACTTCATCTTTTTCCGTGGGCACAATACGTCGGGAGGGAAAGTACCTTAAGGGATGATAACCTATTGTGGACAATCCTAAGGGACTATAAAATTCCTCATTTACATAAGTCTCCAGCGGATACCCCCCCACTTTTTCAATCATGGGCATAAATAGGTAAAATCCTAAGTCACTATACACATATTCTCCTTTATTTTTTATGGGGGAGTGATAAATATCCCGCCATAAAGTATCTTCATAGGAACAGTGTAAACACAGCTGAGAGCTCAATTTTATTGAAAATTGAGATGATTTATTTTCACTAAACACCTTCCTCTCCCCCTTTTTTTTATGTTGCAAGGCTTTTTTATAAAAAGGGATCCAAGGTTGTAGACCTGCTTGATGCGTCAAAATATTATTTAATCGTAAATCAGCCTTATTTGTCGAACGTATCTCCGGCAAATACCGCCCTAAGGGAGCATTTAAGTTCAATATTCCCAAATCATATAATCGCATTAAAGCCAAGGTAGTGCTGGCAACTTTAGTAATAGAAGCTAAGTCATAAATATCCTCATTTTGAACCGGTCGCTCTTTTTTATAGGTGTGATAGCCAAAACTCTTATGATAAAAAACCTTTCCATCCTTAGCGAAAAACACCTGTGCTCCTGGTGTAGCTTTCGTATCAATAGCTGCCTCTACTAACTTCCTCACTTGTTGCATACTATCACTCGATATACCCACCGCTTCAGGTATCGTATAGCTTAACCGTGATGTGGAACGTATAATATGGCCAGCTCCGGCAGGGAAGTGAGGGCCAGCTGACACGGGTAATTGCCCTCGGGCCTTAATACCTCCAAACAAGAGTTGAGCAGCCAGTTGCTGCGTTAAACTGTCATCATTATATGCCGCCAGAATCCAGCTATGATCAGTAAAGTGGCGTAACTGATAAGGATTATCAAAATGTAAGAGCACTACTTGTGTGACATGTTGCAATCGCTTTAAAAACTTTAAATAATCAGGTATGATATTGAAACGATGGGTATAAGGAGCTTCTATCCCTGACAAACTAATAATAACAGTACTGTACGAGCGAACCTTTTTAAAAAGTCTATCAAAATTTTGAGAAGATGCCTGCGGATCGATACTATAATGTTGAAAAGGGGCATAATGATCCAAGGTTTGAACCACGGGAGCTTCTTTTGATAGTCCCATACTGATGTGAGCAAACGTCTTATCTGATAAGGAACCAAATGGTAGCTTTCCTTTGGCATTTCTCACAAGGGTCAGAGAGTGTTTAATCAGTTTTCGCTTTAGTAATCGTGCTTGAGGTGTATTGAGATCAGCGATCAGTTGGTTTGTATCTACGGGAGTAAAATGAGAAAGACCAGCCCAGTGCTTGAGTTGTAATATCTTTTTTACTTTACGGTTTAACGTTGTTTCTTTGAGCTCCCCATTTTTGAGCGCCTTTTTTATAGCTTTTATAGAACGAGGCAAGGAAGTAGGGAACAGCAAAACGTCATTCCCCGCTTTCAAAGCCTTTACCGCTACCTCACCGGGTTCATAATATTGAGTGACCGCATCCATATTAAGAGCATCGGTAAAGGTAATGCCGTTATAATGTAGCTGATTTCGTAGTACACCGGTTACAATCGAGTCCGACAAGGAGGCGGGTCGGTTATGTGCTGAATCAAGTGCCGGCACATGCAGATGGGCACTCATTATACTCCCCACGCCTTGGTTAATAAGTTTTCGAAAAGGGTAAAATTCTAAGCTATCAAGACGCTCTCGCCGATGATCAAGGGTAGGCAATGTTTTATGAGAGTCTTCATCAGTATCGCCATGTCCGGGAAAATGTTTGGCACAAGCTAACACGCGTTGACTCTGTAACCCCCGCATATAGGCGAGGCCTTTATGAGCTACTTGTTCGCGGTGCTCCCCAAAAGAGCGGTCATTGATAACAGGATTGGCGGGGTTATTATTAATATCGACGACAGGGGCAAAGTTAATATGTACTCCCAACCGCTTGCATTGACGTGCAATTTCCTGTCCCATTTTATATACTAAATGGGAATCTTGTTGAGCCCCCAACATCATCTGCCTTGGATAACTTATAGTTTGCGACAAGCGCATTCCCAGCCCCCACTCTGCATCCATAGCCACCAACAAAGGAATAGTACTGAGCCCTTGCAATTGGTTAGTCATTATAGCTTGGCGTCGAGGATCACCCTGATAAAATATCACTCCCCCGATCTTATTCTTCTTAACTTTTTGTTTCAACTCGTTGAGATGCGACTGCCCCTTTTCAGAATAAGCCGCCACCATAAAAAGTTGCCCTATCCGCTCTTTCAATGAGAGAGTATTAAAAACAGAGTCTACCCAGTGCGATTGTTGTTTAAGATAGGGAGGAGGGACCGGTGTATCCCTCTTTTTCGTATGGGCGGGAGAGAAAAAGACGGCGTTAGCCAACACAATAAACAACAAGCTAATAATAGCCGCTTTTCTGAAGATTTTAGTAGAATGCAGCAATTTTTTGTAATTTATGATATAAGTAAAATAAGAAAAATTCGCAGAAGCTATCTTTCGGATTTATTAGTTTTAAGTCTTACTGGTAATGAAAATAAAATTTCCCTCCCTTTTTAAAATACCAAACCATCGGAAGTTCCACTATCATCCTCGTTATTATGACCCGGAGAAAGAAGAAGTCAGGCAACAAGTGGAACGGCTAGAAAGGGAGAAGGAATCCTCTCATAAAGAAAAAGAAGTAAACATACGTTATGAATTTAAATCATTACGTCAGCGCACTCAACAACAACAGGGAGAGCACCGAAATCGGATTATCCGGGTCATAGTGATATTTTTTATTCTGTTAGGTTTTTTATACTTAACCACCTTGCTTATATAAAGGAAGTTACCGGGCAGGTGAGGGAGGCGATTGTCGAAGGATCGATTGAATAACTACCGCAAATAACATCACTAACAGACACCCTATCACATTAAGCCACAGGTAAGCCACGGAGACAATATCAAATTTATCCAAGACAAATACTGTTATTACCACTCCTTCAGCCAGCAGGGCCGCTAAAAATACAGCATGGCCCCGTACCCACTTTAAAAAGAAGGCTACCAAAAATATCCCCAGTATAGTACCATAAAATAAAGAGCCCAAAATATTTACCGCTTCAATCAAATTCTCAAAATAGGAAGCCAAAATGGCGAAAGTAATGGCCAATACGCCAAAAAGTAATGTAAAAAGCCGCGACGCCAATAAATAATTATTGTCTTCACGAGAAGAAGATTTACTACGCTTATACATATCGATAGTAGAAGTGGAAGCTAATGCATTGAGTTCAGCAGCTGTAGAAGACATGGCTGCCGAAAATATGACTGCTAACAATAGCCCTACCAGACCAACGGGTAAATAATTAATCACCCATGTAATAAAAATATAATCATCATCTTTTTCTTCCCCACCTGCTTCACTTATTATTCCTTTGGCTTTATAACGTAGTGAATCCAGTTGTTGATCATAACGATTAACCTGATGAGCAGCCGTTTCCACCTCCCCTTCTGGCTGTTCCATAGCCTGAACTAACTGTTGTATAGATTTTTTCTTTTTCTTAAAAAGCACTTTATGTTTTTGTTGCAAGTGCTTCATAGAGTCAGAATAAGAAGAGGCGTAGACCTGTTGTTTTGCTGCACTATTGAAGATGAGTGGTGGCTCATGAAATTGGTAAAATAAAAAGACTAATACCCCCGTCAATAGAATAAAAAATTGCATGGGAACTTTAAATATGCCATTAAACATAAGCCCCAACCGGCTTTCCCTAACAGACTCCCCCGATAAGTACCGTTGTACCTGGCTTTGATCAGTCCCAAAATAGGAGAGCTGTAGAAAAAGTCCTCCTAACAACCCCGTCCAAATAGTATATTTATTTCCCAGATCGAAATCTGTATTAATAACTTCCATCTTCCCCATTTTGCCCGCTACATGGAAAGCCTCATTGAGTCCAACACTTTGAGTAATATACCAAACAAGAATACAGAAGGCCACTAACATACCGGTAAATATCACCGCCATTTGCTGTTTATGAGTTTGGCTTACAGCTTTCGTGCCGCCGGAAACGGTATATATAATCACTAAGGCGCCAATAAATATAATAGTAAAGGTCAGGCTCCACCCCAAAATTTCGGAGAGAATTATGGCTGGGGCATAAATAGTTATACCGGCCGCCAACCCTCGCTGAATCAGGAAAAGGATAGCTGTTAAGAGGCGGGTTTTTAAGTCGAACCTGTTCTCTAAAAATTCGTAAGCTGTATATACCTTCAGCCGGTAATATAAGGGGATAAAAACAATAGAGATGATGACAATGGCCAGTGGTAATCCAAAATAAAATTGTACAAATCCCATGCCCTCTAAATAAGCCTGGCCCGGCGTGGATAAAAAAGTTATGGCACTAGCCTGGGTCGCCATAACAGAAAGCCCGATCGTCCACCAACTGGACTTTTTATCTCCCAATAAAAACCCTTTGATATTTTTACGTTCGCGGGTTTTCCAGGCTCCATACCCCACAATAAAGAAGAGGGTGCCTAGCATTACTGTCCAATCAACCCAAGTCATTCCAGTCATGAGTAATAGATTGTAATCAGATAAAACAGCAAAATCAATATCACTAAAAATGCAAGTACGAAAGCATACATGGCATTCCAACTACTAAAAAATGGGGGAAGTGTTTCATCCGTTTCCGATTTGTTTTGGTTTTGCCCCATGGCTCCCTTTCAATTATTATATGAAATCAAATTAGCGAACAATTGATAAGCACCGGGCACACCGGCCGGCAGTTGGCGGAAGAAAGAGAGTCCTGTATAGATAAAAGCTCCTTCACCATGATTTGCCACTAACAAGGCGCCCCGCGTTGGTTTTTCTCCCGGATCATGGCTGCTAAATAGTGGTTTATATCGATCATCCCATTTATCGGGAAAGTACAACCCCCGTTCTTGTACCCAATTCTTAAAATCATCTTCGTTTATATCATTGGGCTTATTTAAGAGGGGGTGATCAGCATCAAGCATTTTCATGGGTGCCGTTTCATCAGTCACCCGATCATGAGAAAGATGCAGCGAATAAGGCCCTATTTCAGAAGTAACCAAACCAAAACTTTTACTATACTGGGCCACCATAGTGCCCCCTTCTTTTACATATTGCATAAGCTCATCATGCCAATTTTTCATATTAGAATTAGTATTATAAGCTCGTACTCCCGTTACAATAGCATCAAAAGAAGAAAGGTTTTCACTCGAAAAGTTCTTAGATGTCAACGTAACCACTTCATACCCTATCTGACGCAAAGAGGCAGGTATCTCATCTCCCGTACCCGGTATGTAGCCTACCTTTTTTCCTTTGGTTTTTACATTAAGTCGCACCAACTTAGCTCGAGTAACGGGATACATCGTTTGTTGTTCCACATGGTCATAATTGATATGTATCCGACCGCGTTGATAAGTATGCCCTTCAAATTGAAGCTGGGGGGTTAATTTGTTCACCGATTTTTCTGAAGGAGGGTAGAGCATAAATTTTTTCTCCGTCACCCGTCCCTTTTTATCTAATTGTACTGATGTTTGAGAAGGTTCAGCTTCCCATTCTCCCGGCAACTTTAAGGATAACATAGCTTTAACAGAGTCTTGGCCAGCTCTTACAGAAAAACGAACTTCTTGCGGTTTATCGTTAGAGAAGACATACACTTTTTCTTCCCGATTAACCATAACGGGAGGACTTATTTCAAAAGGGCGATAACTGTCTCCCTGAACAGGATCTTCCCATCTATACCGAATAGGTTCAATAAAAGTGAGTGACTGACCTTCAATAGTATATGTAAGATGGGTACGAGTAGGATGAGGAGCGACCGGTAAACCACGTAACTTTTGTCGAGATACTGTATACATCCCTTTACTAGCAGGGGGAGCTTTTAACCAATAGGGATGAGTATAATCTTCATCAGAGGGTATAATCATCGTATCATTTACCTGATAGCGCTTGTTAAATCTTAATTGCTGGGACAACTTCTCTTCCCTGTTACCAAATGGCCAATGAATATTTTCTAGGGAGACATCGGCCGGACTGCGGTTAACACTGGTCACCGTTAAGGGTACTTTTGTCCCTGGAGAGGCCGAATAATCATTTGCAGTCACTTCAAACCATAATCCTGCAGCTGCAGCAATAACATGTTTTAGCTGTTTTCGCTTAACTTTTTTCCAATAATCGTTCTCCACTTGCTGGAGAGCCTCATAGGCGTTTACTAAATGGGGTACAATTTTGTGGGGAGCTTCCGGATCAAACTTACGTTGAGCTTTAGTAATATGCTTTTTGACAGCCTGGCCTCCTTTTACCCGCGACCAACTTAAGTCCACTCCTTCAAATATCTCCTCTTCAGCTTTATCACCTGCCATATGGTCTAAGAATTCCCACTTCTGCCCTTTAAACTGCGTCGCGCCAAACCCCTGTGTTTTATGCTGACTTCGACTTTTACCGGCAATCTCTGTCAACGATTGACCTAACAAAGGATTAAATATCCCAACATTGGCCTTCAGCAGCGCAGAGCTATCCATACTTTCTTCTTTATCGCGGTAAAACCACCAACTGGTATTAAATAATACCCGTTTAGGACGCCAAGTATCTACATATTTCAACTGTTGGGGGAAAGCTTCTTTGTCGCCGGCTAACTGGAATGCCGTCTTAGCTAACTCTGCCGAAGCTGTATGGTGTCCATGAGTACCAAATCCTTCCAGGGGAAACCGTGTAATAATAACATCTGGGCGCAACTTTCTTATAACCCAAACCATATCCGATAGGACGGCAGTACTATCCCAAATTTGCAACGTTTCATGAGTAGTCTTGGAATATCCAAAATCATTTGCCCGCGTAAAATATTGCAAACCACCATCTATATGACGAGCTGATAACAACTCCTCAGTCCGTAATACCCCAAGCACTTTACCTTTCTCGGCTCCTAACAAGTTCTGTCCTCCATCACCTCTTGTGATCGATAAGTAACCGGTTCGAACTTGCTTGTGCTTTGTTAAATAGGTAATGAGCTGGGTGTTCTCATCATCAGGGTGAGCTGCAATATACAAAGCAGTGCCTAACGTATTCAGGCGTTCAAGGGCTAACTGGAGCTCCCCTGCATCAAGTGGCCGGTAATTTTCCTGAGGCTGAGGTTGTCCCTGTCCCCCTATAGAATTTCCGACAATCCATAATAATAACAATAACACCTTGGCATAGCTATATTGATACATTTCTTAAACCTTTGCCTTCAAAGATAATAAAGAGTCAAAGGTTTAAGAAAAACTCAAATCAAAACTTCGCAAAGGTGAAGTTTTCCCAAGGGACAATCTTCTCTTGTTGATCTATCTTTCCCTATTCCCTACGTTTAAAATATTAGCGGTTTAAGAAAATATTCCATTGCTCCCATTTACTGGAATCAGCACCTTGATAATCCCTTCGGCGTAAATAGAGCTTACTGCTGGAGCGTTGCATAATTTTATAATATCCCATCGGTAATCTATATATATTTACAGATAACTGTATGCCTTTATCTTCTAATAACCCCCAGCTTCCTGCGGTTTTTGTACCCAAGGAGTCTGTAAAAACAACTTGCTGATCACTTTCAAATTTTATAATTGAGGAAGGAGGACGAAGAGTATCTACAAAGGCAAATCCCGGGCTAATTTGATTATTGTCAAAATATAAATGATAAATAGAATCTAATTGCCACTTCCCATTACTAATTTTTTCTTCGGTCGTCTTTGTTACTGTTATGGTCTGCGTTGCTTCGCTGGAAGTTTCATAATCCTCCGTATAAGCTTTCAAGACTACTTCATAACTTCCTGATTGTTCATACTTATGTACAGGGTTTACCTCATGGGAAGAATATCCGTCTCCAAAATTCCACTCATAATTCACACTATTAGTAGAGGTATTCGTAAACTCAACAGCATCACCGGGAGCTACGGAAGAAGAGGAAACCTCAAATTGAGCACTCGGATCATTATTACAAGCATAAAATAAAATAGAAACACCTAATATTATTACAAATAAATATCTCATAATTTTTCTTTTTGTTTTAATAACTAATTAAATTTGACATAAATATAATAATAATTTTCAGAGTTGCTAATTATTGTTATCAAAATTTATATGAGGTAGGTATCAAATTATTATTGTTAGGCCTTTACCCCCTCCAACTTTTGATTATAAATGATCCATCAACGCCGAAAAACAAGTAGGTAACAATGTCCAACAAGCAATTTTTTATAACCGCTATTGATACTGATATAGGTAAAACAATTGTTAGCGCCATACTCACTGAAGCTCTAAAAGCTAATTATTGGAAGCCTGTTCAGGCCGGGAATTTAGACAATACTGATACCCATAGGGTCCGGCAATTGGTAAATAATAAAAAAAGCTATTTCCATTCTGAAGGTTGGCGTTTACCTTATCCTATGTCTCCGCATGCTTCCGCTGAAAAGGCGGGGATTAATATAGTACCAGAACAACTCCACCCTCCTGATCAGAATGGCCCTCTCATTATAGAAGGAGCTGGGGGAATTATGGTACCGCTTACCCGACAATATCTATTATTACACTTAATGAAAAAATGGCAATACCCCGTTATAATAGTGGTATCACATTATTTGGGCAGTATCAATCATACATTGCTTTCGATAGAACTTTTACGGAAGCATCAAGTACCCGTGGCCGGGCTTATATACAATGGTCCACCTCATCCTTCCAGTGAATCAGCTATTAAAGCTCACACGCAAACCTCAATTATAGGAAGAGTACCCCCCTTATCAAATATCAATATCTCCACCATAAACCGGGTAGCAAAAAAATTTCGAACACTAATTGAACACGTTCCCTAAAACATCTTTCAGTAATGGATTACTCAGCACGCGATTATCAAACGATCTGGCATCCGTATACGGACTTACATCAATTCGAAGGATATCCCGTGATAGAAGAGGGAAAAGGCGCTGTACTTTATGATACCCACGGCAATCGTTATATTGATGCAGTCAGTTCTTGGTGGGTAAACTTACACGGTCACGCTCATCCCTATATCGCGCAACAAATATACCAACAAGCGCAACAGCTCGAACACGTTATATTCAGCCACTTTACCCATCCTTCTGCTATAAAATTAGCTCAACGATTACTTCATCACTTGCCCGATAATCAATCCAAAATTTTCTTTTCAGATAATGGTTCTACAGCAGTAGAAGTGGGGTTAAAGATGGCATTACAATATTTCTACAATCAAGATAAAAGCCAACAATCTATAATTGCATTCTCCAAAGCTTACCATGGAGATACTTTCGGGGCTATGTCAGTAGGGGAACGCCGTGCTTTTACGACTCCTTTCAAAGATTATTTATTTGATGTTCATCGAGTTGATGTCCCGTTTCCCGGGCAAGAAAACAGGGTAGTCAACCAATTTGAAAGAATATTACAGAAAAATCAGGATATAGCCGCCTTTATCTTTGAACCCCTTGTATTAGGAGTAGCCGGCATGATAATGTATTCCCCCGAGGTATTAGACAAACTATTGGCATTATGTCAACAATACAATGTTATCAGTATCGCCGATGAAGTGATGACCGGTTTTGGGCGTACCGGTAAATTTTTCGCTACTGATTATTGTGATTATAATCCAGATATTATTTGTATGTCAAAAGGAGCGACCGGTGGAACGCTAGCTATCGGGCTTACCTCTTGTACCCAACAAATACAAGATGCGTTTAAGTCGGCCAATCCTAAAAAAAGCTTTTTCCACGGCCATTCCTTTACCGCCAACCCGCTTGCCTGCACAGCTGGTAACGCTAGCCTGGATTTACTGGAAAAAGGAACCACCCAACAAAAGATACAAGAAATCGAAGTACTTCACCGGACGTTCTATCAACAAATAAAGCAACATAAGAAAGTCCGAACTATTCGTATGAAAGGGACTATTATAGCTTTTGAAATAAAAACAAAGGGACCGGATTCATACTTTAATAACGTCGGTAAAATTGTCCAAGATTATGCTCAATCCCACGGTGTGTTATTACGACCTTTTGGGAACCTCATTTATATTATTCCCCCGTACTGCATTACCAAACATGAACTGGAGCAAGTATATCAAGTTATTACCGAAAGCCTTTCAGAGGTATAAAGTCTAAGTATTAGCTTTTTGGAGTTCTTCAAGCAACCGATCTATTTGATCCATAGTGTTAAAACTATGTAGGGAGATACGAATACACTCTTTGCCAACTGGGACAGTGGGCGGTAATATAGGCTGTACAGCAAACCCTTTTTCTTGCAGGTGATGAGTCACCTCTTTTACATGCTTTTTCCCGGGTATAGTACAGATTTGTATTGGGGTTGAGCTTTCAAAAAAACGAAGCTGGTTAAGTTGTTGGCTTTTCTCCTGGAAATAAGCGATAAGACTGTGAAGCCGGCAACGGGAATCATTAGCTTTTTTCATTAAAGAATAACTGTGCTTTACAGCCAATAAAGTGTGATAGGGCAGGGCAGTTGTATAAATAAAAGGACGCGCAAAATTAATCAGAAAACGACGTAGTGTTGTACTTCCTACCACAATGGCTCCATGAACCCCCAATGCTTTGCTAAAAGTGTGTAAACGGGCTGTAATCTCCTTGCACACTCCTTCTTCTACTCCCCGTCCCTCTCCGGCCGCTCCCCAAATCCCAGTACTATGAGCTTCATCCAAAATAACATATGCATTATACTGTTTAGCCAAACGAACAATAGCTGTCAGGGGAGCTTTATCGCCCTTCATAGAATACACGGATTCCACTACTATAAAAATATTGCCCCGGGCCTTTTTGAGTTGCTTCTCTAAGCTAGAGAGTTGATTATGAACAAACTTATAGGAACGCGCCCAACTCAATTGAATACCATCTCTTATTGAAGCGTGTACATATTCATCATAAATAATGGTATCGTGGCGCTGTGGAAGCGTGCTGAGTAGTGCTAGGTTAGCAGTATATCCGGAATTAAATATCAAGCCAGCACTGGCTTGATGAAAATGAGCAATCTCTTTTTCCAGGTTTTCAATAAAACAGGAGTTTCCTGAAATCAAACGAGAACCGGTCGCTCCCAAATAATAATCCTGCGCTTGAAAATGACTTTCCACCTTATTTTGCAATAACGGTGAACGGGCCAACCCTAAATAATCATTAGAACAGAAATCAATTTTATTCGTATGATGGGGTAATTGTCTATAGGTATTCTTCTTTTCTTTTTTCTTTAAGGCTTTCTTTAAATAAGGAGGTTCGCGTACCATAAGCAGAGAGAGACCAGCACTTTTTAATTATCTTCTTTAGCAAAGGCGTCCTGCGGTTCTAAGCCGAGGACTTCAAATAATCGATGATCTTCTTCAAAAGTGGGATTTGGAGTAGTGAGAAGCTTACCTCCTGAGTGAATAGAGTTGGCGCCCGCCATAAAACACAAGGCTTGTTCTGTATCACTCATCCTTTGACGCCCGGCCGACAAGCGTACCATAGATTGTGGCATCAGTATGCGAGCTGTTCCTACCATACGAACCATTTCCCACACGGAAACGGGCGGACGATCCTGGAGCGGCGTACCCTCAACGGGAACCAAGGCATTAATAGGAACCGACTCAGGAGGGGAGGGTAAAGTAGACAAGGTGTGCAACATTTCAATCCGATCCGCTTCTTTTTCCCCCATGCCAATAATTCCTCCACAACAAACCGTTACATTTGTTTCTCTTATATGCTTCAAAGTCTTCAGCCGGTCTTTATAAGTACGTGTACTAATAATTTCGCTATAGAATCTTTCCGAAGTATCCACATTATGATTGTAAGCATAAAGCCCGGCACTTTCGAGTTGTTTTATTAGATGAGGGGCGATCATGCCCAATGTACAGCATACTTCGAGCCCCATATCTGTGATATCCGCCACCATATCGACGATCTCATCAAAATCCTCATTATCTCGAACTTCCCGACAAGCAGCCCCCATACAAAACCGAGAAGCACCCGCACTTTTAGCACTTCGCGCTGCTTCTATGACTGTTTCTTTGTCTAACAATTGATGCCGCGAAACCTCGGTGTCATAATGAGCCGATTGAGGACAATACGCACAATCTTCCGGACATCCCCCTGTTATAACAGACAATAAACTGCATACTTGCACTTTTTGAGGATCATGATATTGACGATGAGCTCGAGCCGCTTGATAAATAAGTTCTATTAAAGGCTGGTGATAGATATCGGAAATTTCCGGTAAGGACCAATCATTTTTCACTTTGCCAGACATATCTATTTTTTTACAAAAATAATTATTTTATAATATAATCCTATACTAAATTCCAAATTTTTGTAATTATAATGTAGCTATAAATGAATCGCTACCTAAATATTACTTAGAGAAGAAAGGACTTGTTAGGTATTTGACGAAAAAAAACGTGCTATTCCCCCCTGTAAATGATCTACCTCAAACCCCTCTTGATTCATATAATGCGCTAACATTTTACTTCGACTCCCTACTTCACAAATCAAATAATACGATTTATCTTTATCCCAGTTAATATATTCTTTCCAAGCTTTATCAAAAGGAATATGCTGGGCTTCTTTTACTGATCCTTTTTTGTATTGCTGAGAAGCTCGCAAATCAATGATTTTATCTACTTGTTTCGTTTCTTCTATGAGGGACGCCCAATCTGCAGATTCGGTCTGTGTATTTACACTATCTTCTATATTTTGGGAGGAGTCCTTTGGGGCAGGGAAGGATTTTTTAAAAGAGCCTGTGCCATCCAGCCGGTAAATCACTCGTTCTTCTATCACCTTATCGATCAATGAAGTATCGAGCTTAGACACAATCTCCATTAACCGATCATAGGGGGCTGCTGTTACTACATTTTTACCGGCTAATGCACAATATTCCTTGCCGGTGTAAGATTTTTCAAAAGTACCGAGTTGGCGAGCCGTATCGATAATTTCCTGTTTACTAAACCCTAAAAGAGGCCGCAATATCATCTGTTGTGTGACTTGACTGAGCGTCCCCAGGTTGATTAACGTTTGAGTGGAAACCTGGCCGATGGACTCCCCGGTTGCAATTCCTTTTAATTGCCGTTGCTCTGACAATGTGGCTGTTATCCGGTAAAAGAAATATTTTAGTAATAAATTTTGATAGGATTTTTTGGCTTGCCGTATTTCACCTACTATGGGCAGTAGGTCAATATATATCAGTTCGGAAGTGCAACCATACCCCCAACTAGTCACCAGTTTTTTCCATACTTCAAACAATTGCTCCTTTTGCTTCTCGCCCCCCAAATCAAAATACACAAAGTCTTGGTCTAACCCCATTCGATACAAACGCCAAGCCGCCACTGGTGAATCTATTCCGCCTGAAAACATCGTTATTACTTTACCCTGTACCCCCAATGGAACGCCTTTAGCACCGGGTTGTTTTTCTGTATATAAAAATACATCTTCCCCCCTGATCTCCACATAGCATTTTACCCCGGGGTTATCTAGGTCGACAGGCGCATATTGTATCAATTGATCGCCCACCTTAACTTCCACATCTTTTCGTGAAAAAGCCGATTGATTTTTCTTTCGACAACGAACTCCAAAAGTGCCTGCCTTTTCAACTACCGGTCTAAAATATTCATGCGCTTTTTCTGCCAGATCCGGCAAACCTCGTAAAGTAAAATGGTGGGTATTAACAAAATACTGAATGCCGGATACTTGTGACAATACTTCATCCACCAGCACTGGTGCTTTTACAATAGTATGATTCCAAAGTGGCTTAACTTCACTTTCTTTATACTCTACCTCTTTCAACTGTCTCCGCATAGCTTTTCGGATATTACTCCCCAGTTTTTGCGTAAACCGCCAACGGGTCCTTTTATCTTTTGTACCAATGGCGCCGGTATACTTTATTAAATAAATAGGCATGGGTAATAACTTAACTCTATTAGCCAGTTAATAGTTTCCTGTTTCAGTGAAAGATTATAATCTTTCTTAAGTTTAAAAAGAATTACTATATTAGGTAAACCCTCGAAAGTACAAAAAAATTATAGTTATGGCCTTAACAAACCCGATCAATTTTCAGCAATGGATAGAAGATAACAGGGATAAGCTGAAGCCTCCAGTAGGCAACAAAATGGTGTACCCGGCAGCAGAAGATTTTATTGTTATGGTCG
>CAZIGO010000003.1:0-1555 GCA_964538595.1 uncultured Chitinophagales bacterium
GAATAGTGAAATAGGTTATGATATAGCCCTTGACGGAAGTGATAATATTTATTTAGGGGCTACCTTTTCAGATTCTACGCATATTAAGTCTACACCAATTGAGGGTATTGCGGGGAATAATGCTTTATTATTAAAGTTAGATATGTCAGATAATTTACAATGGTATCAAAGAGGGGGAGGTATAAATAATGGGGAAGTTTCTGAAGTAGTAGTCGGTAATAACGGCAGTGTTTTTATGCAAGGACGATACCAGTCTAATAATGCTTATTTCGGATCAGATACATTAGAGGGTTCAAATTTTTCCTTTTCTTGTTTTTTAGCCAAATATACTCAAAACGGGAATTATTCTTGGGTGAAAGGTATTTTTGGTACAGATACGGAAGGAGAAGTACTTTTCCCTGATAATAATGGAGGTTGTTTAGCGGGAGGAATATCTACTTGGGATATTGAATTTGAAGATGATACTACTCTTCAAGCTTCATATGGACCCCAATCAGGATGGCTTGCTAAATATAATGATACGGGAGGTGTGGTGAATGCTTTGTTATTTGATAAGGTGAGCTTAAGTGGTTTGCACCCGGTGTCTAATGACCGGTTTTTTATCTCCGCTAGTTATGGAGATTCCATAAAGCTGGGTACCAGCATTTATCAAGATCCGGTGAATTCCACATATAATGGAGTTTTCGGATTATTTACCTATATCTTCCCTCAATTTACCGGAATTAAAAATCCCTCCCCCGCTCCGCAGCATACTCCTTTTACTGTTTACCCGAATCCTACGTCGGGTACACTAAATGTTCAAAGTCAAGTTGCTTTAAGTAAAACTCATACAACGGTGTATCTATATAATCTGCAAGGAGAGCGGGTAAAGACGTGGAAAGTTCAATTCGATAAAGCCGGACAAACTCAGCCCTTGCCCTTTAATAAGCTCTCGCCAGGTATGTACTTCTTACAAATAAAGGAGGAGGACGGTACGACTTATAGTAAGCGTATCATAAAACAATAATCCTTGATTTCATACCAAGAGGGGCTATAATGAAAAGTTTAAACTTGTCAATTACTTTTTGCTTCTTTGAGTAGGGAGCACTATTCACTTAAAAAAAGAAGTAAGCTATCTTACTCACCGCTACGAGTCTTTTTCTAAAGTGTCCCCTTTTACTTATCTTTGATTATTAGTTTCATATGGTAAACCCCTCCCCTTTGTATGGCGGATATTATCCAATTACTTCCGGATTCCGTAGCTAATCAAATTGCTGCGGGTGAGGTGATTCAACGACCGGCTTCTGTAGTAAAAGAACTGTTGGAAAACAGTGTTGACGCCGGGAGTACTTCTATTGACCTGATTATTAAAGATGCCGGTAAAACATTAATACAGGTGGTAGATAATGGATGTGGTATGTCGGAAACAGATGCCCGGATGGCGATGGAACGTCATGCCACTTCGAAAATTGAAAAAGTAGATGATCTTTTTGAAGTGCGTACCATGGGATTCCGCGGGGAAGCCTTAGCTTCAATAGCAGCTGTCGCACAAGTAGAAGTAAAAACGAAACTGCCG
>CAZIGO010000003.1:1565-17107 GCA_964538595.1 uncultured Chitinophagales bacterium
GAAGGATCGGAAGTAAAAGAACAAGAACCCCTGGGTTGTAAAAGCGGTACATCTATAGCAGTAAAAAATCTGTTTTTTAATGTCCCGGCCCGCCGTAATTTTTTGAAAACGAACAAGGTGGAAAGCCAGCATATTATTACAGAGTTTCAACGGATAGCGTTAGCCTATCCTCGTATTAGGTTTACCCTTCACCACAATAGTATGCAACTTTATCACTTGCCCAAGAGTAACCTCAAACAACGTATTGTGGGGTTAATGGGGAAACGGTATAATAAACGTATTGTCCCCGTACAGGAGGAAACGGATTTTGTAGATATAAAGGGATTTGTAGGGAAACCCAAGTTTGCTAAAAAAACACGGGGGGAGCAGTTCTTTTTTGTCAATCGCCGTTATATAAAAAGTAATTATTTGAAGCATGCGGTCATGAAGCCTTATGATGAATTGCTCCCTGAAGATCATTATCCTTTCTATGCTATTTTTATCGATATAGATACCCAACATATAGATGTCAATATCCATCCCACTAAACAAGAAATAAAATTTGAGGATCAAAGAACGGTGTACAAATTTGTACAGGCAGCCGTTAAAAAAGCGCTTTCACAATATAGTATAACACCTTCCCTGGATTTTAATAAAGAGCAAGGTTTTGAAAAAATACTGAACTCCTCGGCTTCTAATGCTCCCTCGGCCTCTTCGTTTAGACAACGAAATATTAAAGGGGAGTCTGAAAAGTGGCGCCAGTTTTATGAAGAAACACTACAGGGAGGAGAAACCGCTACTTCCAAAGAGGAGGACGTGCGCTCGGGGGGTAAAACCATTGTGGAAAAGGAAGGAGAGTTATCTCAGCGTCATCAAGTAGAAACTAAGCCCTACCAGGTCCATCAACAATATATCCTCACTCATATCAAGTCGGGGATCATGCTTATTCATCAACAATCGGCCCATGAGCGAATTTTATATGAACGCTATCAAAACGCCCTTCAACATCAAAAAGTGGTAAGCCAGCAACAACTCTTCCCGCAAACAGTGGAGTTTTCTCCTTCAGATTATGAGCTGGTCGAAGAAATTCTGCCGGAGATAAAAACATTGGGGTTTGATATTGAACCCTTTGGCCAGTATTCTTTTGTTATTCATAGTATGCCTTCTGATATTACGGTTAAAGAGGAACAAAAAGTATTTGAAGCATTGATTGAGCAGTACAAGAATCACGTCCATGACTTGAAGTTGGAAAAACGCGAAGGGTTAGCCCTGAGTATGGCTAAGTTTTCAAGTATTAAGTCGGGAAAGGTTTTGACAGAAAAGGAAATGGAGCAATTGATTGATGAGTTGTTTGCGTGCGATAAACCTTATTTGTCTCCTTCTGGCAAACCAACTTTGATCAGTTTATCTTTGAATGATCTTAATCAACAATTTGAACATCAGTAAAGTGTCGTAGAAAACCCGGATATGCATGTCGCCTATACGTCCTGGCGGATTTAATATTCTTCCCGAAGTGGTTAAGAACCTGTTAATTATCAACGGGATTTGTTTCTTGGCCTCTATTGTATTTCAATCCTCCCTTGGAACTAATCTTAATGAATGGTTAGGGTTATATTACTATGGGTCAGAAAAATTCGAAGTCTATCAATTTGTTACCCATCTTTTTATGCATGGGAGTTTTATGCACATATTTGCTAATATGTTTGCTTTGTGGATGTTTGGGAGCTTATTGGAAAATGTGTGGGGACCTAAAAAGTTTCTCATCTTTTATTTTATAACAGGGTTAGGAGCAGCATTTATGCATTCTTTGGTTATGGCTTACGGATTAAGTGGCTTGGAAAGTGCCGTTCAGGCTTATGCCGCCAACCCTTCTTATGAAGCCTTTAGTCAATTTGTTGAACAGCACATGAGTTACTTTCCCAGTCAATCCTTCCGACAAGAAGTGCAACAAGTGTTGGGCTATTGGCAGTATAATCCCGGGAGTGCGGAATATGCGCAAAAATCTGTTGAGTTAGCCAAAGAATATCTTCAAATACAGGAAAACATACCGACTGTCGGGGCTTCTGGAGCGGTCTTTGGTGTGCTGTTAGCCTTCGGTATGATGTTTCCCAACACTTATATCTATTTGTGGCTTCTCTTCCCCATTAAAGCCAAGTACTTTGTAATTTTTTACGGTCTCTTCGAATTATATGCGGGTATACAAAGCCGGCCGGGAGATAATGTGGCTCACTTTGCCCACTTAGGAGGTATGTTGTTTGGCTTTCTATTAATAAAGTATTGGGATTATCAAGAGCGTTAGGGGGAGAGTTGGTTTTAAATAGCTAAAATGGTATTTTGTATTATCGCTATATGATGGATTTTTATTGGAGTGATTTTTGTTAGTATAATAGGTATGCCCCAACTTTTTCGATCACATATAATAGTTTTATTGCTCGTTGTCGTTGGTATAAATGGCTTTTCACAAGAGGAAAATTATCGTTCCGGAGAGTTGATTATAATGTTGAAAAGTCAGGTAGAAGCTGCTTCATGGGCAGAAAAATGGCAGCAGTTTCAGGGGAAGAATACTCAATTACGTCCTGTGCGCTGTCTTTCAGAGCGTATGAATATTTATCGTTTTGATTTTAACCCCTCAAGCGTATCTGAAAAAGGCTATCTGAAATATCTCCGACAGGCGCCGGAAGTTACGCTGGCCCAGTTTAACCACCGGATGGAATTGCGAGGACGAAATAGTGGTAGCCGCTCCTCCCTCAAGTTCCCCAATGATCCGGGGTTTAGTAAAAAATGGGGCCTCCATAATACGGGTCAGACCGGTGGGATAGCTGATGCGGATATTGATGCTCCCGAGGCTTGGAGTTGTACCACTCGTGGTCAAACAGTAAATGGGGATAGTATCGTCATTGCTGTCATTGATGGCGGATTTTTTTTAAATCATCCTGATATTAATTATTGGAAAAACACGGGGGAGATCCCGCATAATGGCATCGATGATGATAACAATGGTTATATAGATGACTACCACGGATGGGATGCTTACAATGGGGATAGTTCTTTACCGGTAGACCATCATGGAACTCACGTAGCTGGCATAGCTGCTGCAACAGGAGATAATGATACCGGGGTGACAGGGGTAAGTTGGAATGCACGTATATTACCTGTAGCCGGCTCTTCTACCAATGAAGCTACTGTCGTGGCCGCCTACAGCTATGTGTTAGCGATGCGGGTTCGCTACAATAAAACAGAGGGGGATAGTGGTGCTTTTGTGGTAGCTACTAATTCTTCTTTTGGTGTGAATTATGGAAATCCTGATAACTTCCCTATTTGGTGTGCCTTATATGACTCTATGGGCAAAGTCGGCATATTGAGTGCAGCCGCCACTATGAATAGAAATGAAAATGTGGATCAAGTAGGCGATGTGCCCACCGCTTGTCCCAGTGACTATATGATAGCAGTTACCAATACTACTGATAAGGACAATAAAAATACAAACGCGGCTTATGGCGATTCTACCATAGATTTAGGGGCACCGGGTACTGATATTTATTCTACTAAAGGAGAAGACAATTATGACTATTTTACAGGTACTTCAATGGCCACCCCTCAATTGGCAGGAGCTATAGCCCTCATTTATGGTGCTATGGATAGTATTCTCTTACAAAAGTATAAACGTTTTCCCGATAGCATGGGCTTGGTGTTGCGAGAAAAAATACTCCGTAATGTAGATACCCTGCCTGATCTGATAGATAGCACCACCAGTGAAGGCCGTTTGAATGTTGTTAAGAGTTTACCGCTCAACCCCTATATGGAAGCTAAATTTACTAAAACTAGTTGGGGATTGACGTATCAATTTGAAGATGTTACCTCCGACGGGAGGATCTCTTTTTGGAAATTTGGAGACGGTGATACGTCATGGCAATCTCGTCCCCGGCATACGTTCCCCGATACAGGTAAATATTATGTACAATTGGTGGCTTTTAATAAATGTATCCGCGACACGGTTACTGATACCGTTCATGTTAACTGTGGAGCGGTAAAAGCGCAATTCGAGGCGGTGGAAGATACCACTTCCTATAAAGTGCGTTTCCAAAATAATTCGATCAATGGCACCTCTTTCCTATGGAAGTTTGGGGATGGCGCTACCGATACCACCGTTGCTCCCTCTCATACATACGCTGATACTGGAAACTATGAGGTACAGCTAATTGCTCAAAGTATTTGTGGAAAGGATACTCTCACAAAAAATATAGCAGTACGGTGTGTATCTCCGACTTCCGACTTTGTTAGAACACCCACTAATAGGACGGTCGAGTTTAATGTGAGCCATGAAGTACAAGGAAAATATTTATGGCAATTCGGAGATGGGGATACAAGTCACGCGGTAAACCCTACCCACCAATTCGATGAATCGGGCATGTATGAAGTATGTTTACAGGTGACTAACGCTTGTGGTAGGGACACCACTTGTAAAGCGATAGTCATTGATGCTATTAATGATCTTAAAGGAGATTCCTCGTTAATAATTTATCCAAACCCTAATCAAGGAACTTTTATTATTCAGAGTTCACGGTCAAGTTTACAACCTGAACCGTTAAAAATATATAACATAAGAGGGCAATTGGTATATCAGGCCAAGGTACAATTGACGAACGGTAAAGCCACCATACACCTTCCCCCTACTGTTTCTGACAACCTTTACTTTTTACAGTGGCATAACTCAAAACGAGTGGTAACTCGTAAATTATATATCCATTAACACTAGGATCACTTTACCTGATCTAATCACTTATTTATTATCGGTTGAGTTGTTGACCATTTGTTCGAAAACGGGACCTAAAAATTCCTGTACCATCCCTTGTAACTTATCCGTTTTCATGATCGTCAAGCAACATACTTCGCCTGATTCATCCTCACAGCTTATCACTGCAAGTTTGTCTCCGGCTTGTAGCCCTGCCTTTTCCCGAAGTTCTTTGGGCATAACAAATTGACCGCGCTCATCGAAGCGGACAATAGATTCAACTTGAAAATTGCAGTTAGTATTGCAGCAATTAGTGTTAGGTTGTTGAGTACTCATAATTTGAGCGTTTAAATGATTAAATATGAACAATTTGAAATTACAAAATAATCTGAAAAATCAGAAAAATAAACAAAAATAATTTGTCTTGTTTAGAGGTAGAAAAGGAACATTAAAGAGTCTATTAAGGAGTTGAAGGGATTTTAAGGCCCAAGACGGAGATATCATCAACTTGCTCTTCATTCTCCATCCAGCGAGCTAACTCTTCGTCAATTAATTTGTGTTGTTCGTCAATTGGGAGGTGAGCGTGTTGAGTCAATAGTTTTTTGAAACGGCCTTTCATATATTTTTTTCCTTTAGGGCCACCAAATTGATCGGGGTACCCGTCAGAAAAGAGAAAGAGGGTATCTGATTTTTGCAATTGAATTTCTTGTTGCTCGAAGGATTTGTTTTCGAAATATCCGCCGACAGGGAAACGACTAGCCTTATATTCCTTTAATTGTCCATTACGTACCAGATAAAGATCATTTTTAGCCCCGGCGAACCATAGCTTTTGATGACCCGGATCCCAAACACAGAGTGCCATATCCATACCGTCTCTCATTTCTTCTATACCTCCTTCTTGTTGGAGGGTTTGAGTCACATCTTCATCTAAATGAGAGAGTATATATTGGGGGCGTAGTTCGTGGCCTTCTAACACGATATGATTTAGCAGGTCATTCCCCATCATACTCATAAATGCACCGGGTACTCCATGACCGGTACAATCGGCCACGCTGAATATTATCTTTCCCTTGACTTTTGCTACCCAGTAAAAATCGCCAGAAACTACATCACGGGGGTAGTAAAGTATAAAATGTTGGCCCAGTAATTCATTTAATGTTTTATTGTCGGGTAAAATGGCTTGTTGTAACTGGCTGGCATATTTAATGCTGGCCAGTATTTCTCTGTTATGTTCTTCTAATATTTCATTTTTATTTTGTAATTCTTTCGTTTTGGCTTGTACTTGACGTTGCAGGTTCTCTTTCTGATTGGCTAAAATTTCTTGTTTTTCTTGTTCTTCTTGCACGCGTTTTTGGTTCGTCCAGGCGTAGTCTTTCGCTAAATAAAGTGACATAGAAAGAGGGATGCTTAGTATTGCTCCTAAGGGGATGATCAAAGCCCAGATATTGGAAAAAGAAAAGGTGGTGATACCGGTTAGTAAATAGGACAAAAAGAGGCTCGTTAACCCCCAAAACAGAAAAAGTAATAATCCCAGGGCTCCTCCCCCGATAATCCAGCTTCCGGGTTTTTTTCGGTAAATAGCCAGCCCAATTATACGAAAGCTATCTAATAATACCCATATAAGCGTGGAGAGATAGATGATTATCAAAGCATTAGAGAAATAATTTTGAAAACGAAAGAAAGCACTTAAAATACACAACAGCGAAAGACCAACAGTAACCAGGAACATTTTTTTAATGCCCCGGTAGAAGGAAAAGTAGAGCATACCTGATAGCGTGGTGAAATAAAGGGGGAGGCTGTAGGTTAATAAGTTACCGGCATAGTGGTGCAAATGAGGGGAAATCCAGCTCTTGTCGGTATCCCAGAGCATAAGTAGGAAGATAAGACCGTTCAACAATGAAAAGACACTAAAAAACAGGGCATTGATCTTAGAAGGATTAAAAGAGAAAAAGATAAGGAAGGAGATACCGATAGCTACAAAAAAACCGAATAAAGTATAACCAATGATCATATTATCCTCTGAAATAGAAGGCTGGATCCTATCGAGCATATGCGTATAGGATCCGAGCGTTAGATTAAAGCCCTTGTAAGTTTTTCCGGTATTTTGATATTTATGAAATGCCCAGTGATTACTGTAACGTATAGCTAATATTTGCGTATCCCGGGGAGCGATTTGCAATTTCAGCGGTAATGGCCCACTGGATACTAATTTTTCTTTAGCTTTTTTAGCGGCAGGATTTCCCCAACTATAGACCGCATTACCGTTCCAAAAAACTTGGAGAGCCCCGGTCAATTGTTGCACTTGCAAACCTAATGGTTGGTTGTGGAGTGTACTATCTACAATTATATACATCCGGAACCATCCAATACCGTTAAAATCTTTCCATTCGTTAATCTTTGATAAAGGGTGGGTCTTTGACCAATCTTTGTCATCATAATGGAATTGACTCCATTCTGGGTTGTCACCGGCATGGTAAAGCAAAGGGGTGTCTATAGAAAGGTGATGAATAGAGTCTAAATGGAGAGTGTAGGCTGATAAAGAGGTACCACTTAAGGCAACAAGAGAACTGATGCCAATTAAGCAACCCATTATATGTCGGTATAACTTATTAATTGGGGTAAATTTGTGCTTATTAAGGATTGTCGGTATTGTGTTTTTTTAAGCTCTCCATGTATTAATACAATAAATAAATATCAATGATGACGTATTTAGATATAATGTATTCTGAAATATCTAGCCTACCTGAAATATCAAAGTATTTTTTCTAAACTAACTTAAAGAAATATTTTATTATTCCCAACCTTTTAGAAAGGGAGATAGGGGAACAACTGTAAAAATTTAGGAGGAAGGGATCTGGAGCAGAGCGGTGGAATAGGCTACAATTCCTTCTTCACGACCTACTATACCTATTTTCTCTGTTGTTGTAGCTTTAATATTGACTTGTTGTGATTGTAATGAAAGTAGGTTTATGATGTTCTTTTGCATCTTTTCAAGATGAGGGGCTAGCTTGGGTCGTTGTAGGCAAATGACGTTGTCAATATTGTTGATGGAGCTGTTTTTGTGCTGTAATAACTGATATACTTGCTGTAACAGCTTTGTACTGTCAATATTTTTATATTGAGGATCTGTATCCGGGAAATGTTGACCGATATCTCCTAAGCCTGCGGCTCCCAATAAAGCGTCACATATGGCATGGAGTAATACATCTCCATCTGAATGACCAACGGTTCCTTTTGAATGGGATAACGTTACTCCCCCGATGATAAGACTTTGTTGAGGTGCTAACCGGTGAACGTCAAATCCAAAACCGATACGTAGCGCCATTAGCCTTTTTGTTTCCCCTGTTCCTGATCTTGTTTTTCTTGCTTGTTTTGGAGCTTTTCGAAATCAAATGTTAATGTAAAACGGAGTGTGTTATCGAGCGGGCTTTGCTGAAAGTTGGTAGGGATAAGATAAGCGGCATCTAAACCAAAAACATTAAATTTGAGGCCTAAGCCGAGAGTAAAATACTTTCGACCTCCCTTAGTGCTGTGTTCTGTAAAGAAACCAGAACGGACAGCGAATTGATCAGCGTACCAGTATTCCAGGCCCATGGAATACATTAATTCATGGAATTCTTCTTTGGCTCCGCCTGGTGCATCAGCAAATGACTCTATCATACCACTGGCGACAGAAGTTTCAACCGTATCATCTTCATCCGGTGTGGGAACCATGAGTTTGTTAATATCAAAAGCTAGGGTAAGTTCGTTATATTTATCCAGCTCCATTGATAAAGAAGAACCGATGCCAAGATTTGTCGGTATAAAGTCAGATTCTGTTTCAGTATAAGAAATTTTGGATCCGATATTGGAAATGGTAGCTCCTACCCGCAAAGAAGCTGGATAATCGCCTATTTTCATTTCTTCGTTCTGGTAATAGCCAGAAATGTCAGCGGCAACGGAATGACCGGGTTGAATTTTAACGCCGTTGACTTCTTGTCCTGAAGCTAAGTTAGAATAGATGTATTTTAAAGACAGGCCCCCAGAGAAATGATCCGATAATTTACGGGAATAGCCTGCATTAATAGAAAATTCATGGGGACGGAATTGCCCTCTATCTTGACCTTGTGGTCCTGTAAACTGTATTTGCCCGAGGTTGAAATAAGTTAGGGAAACTCCTACCGCTTGTAACTTGTCTACTTTTTTAAAACCACTGATGTGAGCCAAATAAATGTCGTTTACTAATTCCTGTAGCCAAGGAGTATAAGAGACACCCATTCGCATACTTTTTTCTGAAAATGACATCTTGGCCCCGTTCCAATGCATAGCATTGGCATCCGGACTCAATCCCACTCCCACATCCCCCATTGCTCCGGACCGGGCATCCGGTGTTATGGTAAGAAAAGGGACAGCAGTTTGAATAGTGTTAATAGTATCAAATCCCCGATACCCCTGATTGACTTGAGAGAAGACAGCAGAATAACTAGCTAAGATAACAACGAAAGTACAAGCTACTAATCGCTTCATGAGCGTGGTTTTATTAACGGATAAAGTTACAAAAATTGCCGGGAAATTACACAACGTTTCAATATCCCATTATAAATTGTATAACGTAATATAGCTCACCTTATTATCACATACGGTTATTTTAGGATAACCAACTTTTGAAATTTATGAGCCACTTCTCCTTGAGAAGTTTCTACCCGTAATTTATATACATATACCCCCTTCCCGATCTTATCACCGAAATCATCAAGGCCATTCCACCTGATATCATTTACGCGATAACCTTCACTCATTACTTGGGTATGTATTGTTTTAATAAGTTGACCGGCAATAGTAAATATTTCAATGCGTACATTTAATATATCACCGGGCCGGTTGTGCTCAAATTGAAAATTTGTTTGGGAGGTGAAAGGATTGGGGTAGTTGAGGACGTGCGATAAAGCCAGGTCTTCAGAAGGGGCAACCACAAATTCGGTATACCCCTCTCCCGAGTTGTTATATACATCCCAGGCCTTAACATTTAATTCGTGCCGCCCTTCCTCTAAATTACTCAGTGGATAACGTACTTCTCCCTCTTTAAAATTATCCAATTCAGATTCGTAAAATTCATTGAGTATAATGACATCATTCTTTTTTTCGTCCAAAGTAGCTTTGATATCATGACCGATACCATTGCTTACGGTATTTATGCCGCTCTTATCAAATAATTCAACGATAAGCTGGGGGTCTTCATCGGTGATACCTCCGAACACAAACTTTTTATCGTTCATAAATATATCAATGTTAGGTCCTTTGTTATCCTCGGCGGGATCTTGGGCAGCCCCTCCGATAATAACATTTTGGAATGCCCCGGTTGCATCGGTCTTATTATTTTTAGCATAGTAACTGATCTTACCATTACCGAAGCGATAATTAATATCTTTGGGCACGATAAAGCTAAATTGAAATGCCCCGTTATTTACACTTGCTTTTCCGTTGAATAAGACGTTATTTTGTAATTTGAAGGTGCGTTTATTACTTCCTGGGTCGTTAGCAAGTGTTTGAATAGTTTGCGGTTTGTCAAATATGGTGGGAAAGAGTACACCATTAAAATTACTGAGTTTTTCTCCCGTTTTGTCTTGTACAAGTCCGTGTACCGTAACTTTTTCTAAAGCCTTAAGTGTATCAGGTTGGGAAGCGGTAACTGGCGTCTGATTAACTTTAGTAGTAGTCACTTTGTGTTGAGGATAGTTGAGTTGAAGAGCAGGATCTCCGATTAAACCGAATTTACGATTTCCTTCCCCGGTGGAAGTGTTGTTTTTGGCTATACGGGCAATATCACCCAAACGGGGCATATTCCCGTCAATAGGGGAAAAAACAGCACGATAAAAACTTTTGGCCATGGCTTGGTTCTCACTGGCATATACAAGGCGAGTGGTAGTCATTAAACCAATACTGCCTCCTTTAGAGGAGAGAAGCGTCTGTTCACCGGCGGAGGTGAGGGCAGGGTCATCGTAGCGACTAAATTCGCAGGTAGCTGTTACCAGTAACGGTAGTTTATCGTAATTTTCCCAGGAAGTGATATCTTCGACGCCCAATACTCGTTCATGAGCCCATCCTAACTCTCCCCCGTGACCAGTATAATTCATGATAAAAGTGCCCTTAAAAATTTTAGAATTGATCTCCTCATTGACATTGGGGTAACGTTCCCCGCCAGCGGTAGAAGTTTGCTGAAAGGCATCGAAAAATATTTTATCGATATTGACAATGGGGTGGTTACGGCGGACGATGTGTGTTAATGTGTTAGCTTGGTTAATATGAGTGTTACCATCTTCATCATCGGCTACAAAGGTAATATTGTTGCGCCATGGACCCTGCGTTTTTGGGGAAGCGTAGTGCATTATCTTATCTACTACCTCTTCCGCCTCTGTTTCGCTTTTCACTGTTAAACGGCCAATACCGATGTCTACTTTTCCCCCTCGTATATTTCCTCCCTCGTTATCATCCAATAATCCGAAAAAATCATCACTGGTAAAGCTGTGAACCGGATCCAGTGAATTTTGGCTTTGAAATGTCAGAATATAATTTGTATTGGAAGTTTGATCGTTAAGATTTTTGTAATCGTAACTCCCGTCTCCAAATAGAAGCAAATAATCGGGCATTTGTTCTGTATTTCCGCCGGCCCGGTCGTAAAACATTTTAACAAAGTTGCGAATGGCAGCGATATCCGGTCGTCCGGAGGAGAATTCGTTAAAAACTTCTTGTTGCGTAACTACTTTAACTGATAAGTCATCTTCTTTGCGGTGAAATTGAGCTAATCGCTTCGCTTCGGAAAGGAAAGATTGTGCACTGATAATGAGCATATCCTTGGACGAAGTGCCGTGCAAATTTTGATTATCTACTTTCCCTTCTGCCGTGGGTGAGTTAAAATTGTTTCCAGTAAAAGCTACAAAATCCCGTAAGTGTTCAGTGGGGACGGTAAACTGTACCTTACTGCCGCTTTTAGTAGTACTTTGTTTTTTAGGTGATAAAGGGTCGGTAACTTCCCATACTGTAATGGAAGTATTGACGTCAGAAATAACGAATTTGCTGGTGGCCCCACTATCTACGCTTTTGCTGTCTCGAAAATGCATTTGGTCACCTTCCATTTTTAAGTGACGGCGAGCATTTAGCTCTATATAATCGATCCATGCTTTAGCCGCATTATCGGGGGGGGTATAATGAGTGGAGAGAGTAATATTATTATTGTTATCGGTAAAAGAAGAGGTGATAGTTTTGGTACGTGCATAAAGACTAGTATAACTGCCCCCTACGGCTCCGATGGTGAAATTAGTGATGCTGGTGTTATTAGCTGAAAGGCGGAAACGGTGTGTGCCGCTTTTTGAGCGACCGGCAATGCGCATGTTCAAGTCTATAGGCTTATTGGTAACACGATGCGGAAATGAAAAGCTTACTTGGCGGGTGTCCTGGCTGCTAATAGCCGTGCCAAACCATTGGCGTCCACTCCCCAATAAGTTATTTTGGTCCTTTTCATGCACAGCATAAGCATCGAAGGAGGTGACTGTCTTTGTTGCTCCACCTACTGACGATTGTGTGTTTATTCGTCGGCCGGGGCCATGATCAGTGGTTAAGAAGTAATAGTTTTTTGTAGCATAATGGTTTAGACGATAATGGTAGTGTTGATCAGAAGTATCATAATACCATTTATGCGGTCCCTCAGCATACATTATAATATAATCGCCTTCGTTGAACGAGCCATCATTGCCCGCTTTTACAGCAAGAGCATGTTCTTGAAGTGAGGTGGGCGAGGCCACGTCATTGGATTCAGGTAACATGCCTCCTTTTTGTCCGTATATACGCAGATTTTGCGGATTGATCTGATCAACGTTAACTCCCAGCTCTTGTAAAAACTCATAATCTAATTGATACATCCCTGGCTGTTTTACAGAGAATTTATACCATTGCCCTTGTCGAAGAATAGAATTTTTAGCATAGGTGACACTTCGCTGCGTTTTTTGAGCCGATCGAGACGATTGAATATTTATTTTAATATCAAAGGATACTAACCTTTGTAAGTTCCCTTTATTTGGATGTTTCCGAAGAGGGACGATAGTGATAGAGGCTACCGGTTGTTTTCGTTGATAAGTGATTTCAGATCGTATTATAGGAGTGGTAGTGATACGATTTTTTTCCGTTGGATCGAGTACTTCGGGGGTCGTTAATGCTTTGTATTTCGTATTCTCAAGGGATACTTGAATGTCACCTCCTTTTTCGAGGGGTATAGATTTTGTATAAAGCGGCAGTTTGGACCATTGGCGGGGGGAATAGTGCGCCTCCTTAAAATAAAGGTGATTTTTTGTTTGCTCGGGGGCTACTTGTAGGGGACGGGGAGAAGTCCAATGCAGCGTGTCTGCATTGAGATGCCATCCGCCCAGCAGCATCAAAAAAATGCATCCTACACCTATTATGAGAGGGCGGGATTCCTTGTTGAAAATGAATTTTGGCATGAGCATTTGGTATTATCTATATAAAATAGTAAATTATGGGTTGCCAACCAATAATGTAACGGGCGATCAATCGTTTAATTGTTTTGATTACCCATTTTTAATAAATCAAATACTCATGTTCAATAACTGGAAAAAAGGAATTGGGGTCCTATTGATCAGTCTCTTTTCTATTGGTCTTACGTTAGGTCAGGACCCCGAGTTTTCAATGTTTTATGCGGCCCCTATTCATTTAAACCCAGCATTAACGGGTACGGGAAAATGTGCTCGGGCTATCGTTAATTTCCGGGATCAGTGGCCGGGAATTAATGATGCCCGGTTTGGGAAGTCGCACACTTATCAAACATATGCGGCTTCTTATGATCAATTTTGGGAGTTGGCGCGAGGAGGTGTCGGTGGTCGTTTTTTTGGTGATCAGGCAGGAGCGGGGGTGATTTCTACACATGCCTTCTATGGAAGTTATTCCTATCGCCTCCAATTGAATGATGATTATTACTTGCAGGGAGCGTTGGAAGCCGGACTACAACAAAAATCATTAGATTGGGATCGTTTAGTATTTGCTGATCAAATAGATGCTCGCGATGGTGTTGTAAACCCCAATTCTGTTGATCATCAAAGAGCTCAGGAAAGTGTCCTTTATCCCGATTTTTCTGCTGGTGTTTTTGTTTATGGAGAAAAATATTATGGGGGGGCTGCCGTTAAACATATAACTCAACCTAATCAGTCCTTCAAAGGAGGGGAAGCTCGATTACCTATGCGTGTGACGGTGCATGGAGGAGGAGTTTTTCATCTTCAGCCCGGCTATGAGAACTCTTCTTATATTTCTACTGATATTCTCTATACCCATCAACGGCAATTTCGTCAATTTAATGTAGGAGCTTTTTGGAGCAATGATATGTTTTATGCAGGAGTTTGGGGGCGGTTCGCCTTTGGTAAAAATAATTTGGGAGATGCTATTATACCCCGTGTGGGCTTTCAAAAAGACTTTTATAAGATTAATTATAGCTATGATTATACCCTGTCTAGCTTAAATAATGTCGGTCAATTTAATGTAGGGGCACATGAAATAGCGTTGCAATTTAATATTTGTTCCAAAGAACGGAATACTTCCCTTTATTGTCCACGGCTGAACTGATCTATAATATTTTAAGGGGTGGAGGCGTTGATATTACACAACATTTTGTTTAAATTTGCGTACTACTATCTTGTAACCGCAAGTAGTCACTAAAAGTAATTGTTAACAAAATATTCGCAATTATGTTTAAAAGATGGTTTAAAGTAACCCCCACAAAGGTAGCGGCTCTTTTTATTAGCGTGTTACTTATCTCTTCTTCTTGTAAAGAAAAACGGTCTGCTATTACGGGTTGGAAATATAACAACCCCAAATGGGGTGGTTTCGAAGTGCGCCCTTATGCCGGTCAGTAAACTGGCCCCGGCTTGGTGTTAATTCAGGGGGGAACATATGTAAAAGGCAATGTGGAACAAGACTTAAAGACCACTCCTAACTGGAATACTCGACCTCGTCGTATGACAGTTTCCTCTTTTTATATGGATGAAACCGAAGTGGCTAATGTTCATTATCGCGAATTTATTTATTGGTCGCAGCGTACCTTCGGGGCCGACTTTCCCAAAGTAGTTAAGGATCGATTGCCGGATACATTGGTCTGGCGTCGAAAACTGGCTTATAATGAACCCTATACAAAATACTATTTTCGCCATCCTGCTTATAACTATTATCCTGTCGTCGGTGTCAATTGGATTCAAGCTAAACAGTTTTGTAAGTGGCGTACCGACCGGGTGAATGAAATGATTTTGATTCGCGAAGGTATTTTAAAGCCCAATCCGAACCAGACCAACCAGGATAACTTTAGTACTGAAGCTTATCTGTATGGGCAATATGAAGGAAAAGTGAAAGAAAAACTGCCAAGTCTTAATCCAGCCAAAGAGAAGAGAAGGGTGAAAATTAAAGATGGTATGTTGTTGCCCGACTATGAATTGCCGACAGAAGCTCAATGGGAGTATGCTGCCTTAGCTCTTATTGGTAACAACGAAATTCAAGGTTCGGAACTGGTCACTGACCGCCGTATCTATCCTTGGGATGGACATGGGTTGAGAAATCCGGTCCACGGACAATGGCAAGGTCGATTTTTAGCTAACTTTAAACGAGGCCGAGGTGATAATATGGGAGTAGCTGGCGGTTTAAATGATAATGCTGATATTACTGCTCCGGTTCATTCCTTTATGCCTAATGATTACGGGTTATATAATATGGCCGGTAATGTAAGTGAATGGACGCGAGATGTTTACCGACCTCTTTCTCAACAGGATAATAATGACTTTAACTCTTACCGAGGTAATGTGTT
>CAZIGO010000003.1:17117-26012 GCA_964538595.1 uncultured Chitinophagales bacterium
CCAAAGATAGCTTAGGTCGTGTACAATATGAAAAAGTAGAACGAGAAGAAAACCAAGATCGACTCAATTACCATAAGGCAGACCAGCGAGACCATGTGGACGGCGACAAAGCTTCTCGTCGATATAAAGATGAGGAGATGTATGAGTTTGGCAAGAACACCCTCATCAATAACACAGCTCGTGTATATAAAGGAGGTTCTTGGAATGATCGTGCCTATTACCTTTCAAGTGGTACTCGTCGCCATCTTAAACAAGATAAGGCTAAAGCAACGATCGGCTTCCGTTGTTCTATGATTCGATTAGGAAGTCCGAGTGGTAACCAATTTAAGGGAGGGAATTGGTTTAAATAATGGCTAACAAAATAAGAAGTTGATTAAAAGGAAAAGCTCTCTTCCTCTTTAATGGAAGGGAGCTTTTTTATTTTTAGTTACCTTTTTTCTTTTATTATGGAAATCCGGCAGCTGTATAAATTATATCAACAATACCCTACCATATGTACTGATAGTAGAGAGGTTCCTGATCATAGTTTGTTTTTTGCTCTTAAAGGAGAAAACTTCGATGGAAATCGTTTTGCCCAAGAAGCCTTAGAAAAAGGAGCTGCTTATGCCATCATTGACGACTCACAATATAAAAAGGGAGAACATTATATATTGGTGGATGACAGTTTAGCCACCTTACAGCATTTAGCCGCCTACCATCGGCGCCAATTTGATATTCCTGTCGTAGGTATAACTGGCTCGAATGGAAAAACTACGACTAAAGAGCTAATCACTCAAGTATTGTCGGGACAGTATAAAGCATATGGTACAAAAGGAAACCTTAATAACCATATAGGGCTTCCCCTCAGTCTACTGGAGATTCAGTATAGTACAGAAATAGCTGTTCTTGAAATGGGAGCTAATCATCAGGGTGAAATACAACAACTCGCTGAAATAGCTCACCCGACCCATGGACTTATCACTAATATTGGTAAAGATCACTTGGAAGGTTTCGGAGGGGTAGAAGGAGTCAAGTGGGCTAAAGGGGAATTGTTTAACTATATAAAAGCCAATGAAGGGACAATATTTGTTAACGCCGATGATGATAAAGTGGTTCAACTGGGAAAGGAAATCTCCCAGATTACTTACGGCATTGAGAAGGAATCAGTGGATTACTCAGGAAAAATAGATCAAGTTTCTCCGGCTGTCACGCTTACTGTTTCCCCTTTGGAAATCACTATTAAATCTCAGTTGGTGGGTGATTATAATGGGGAAAATATACTGGCTGCTGTCGCTGTCGCTGATTACTTTGACGTCTCTCCTGCTATTATTAAAAAGCAAATAGAGAATTACCAACCTCGCATGAATCGTTCTCAATTGATCCGTGTAGAAGGGAATCTGGTGTGGTTAGATGCTTATAATGCGAATCCTGTGAGTATGAAAGCTGCAATCAGCAACTTTCTCCAACTCAAGGGAGATAAAAAAATAGCGATATTAGGAGATATGCTTGAGCTGGGGGAGTATAGTTTCGATGAACATAAAATGATAGTAGAGTACATACAACAAACCGAGCTGGATACGGTTATTTTGGTAGGTAAGGAGTTTAAACAAGTTTCCGACTATATTGAGTGTCTTCATTTTAATAATGTGGAAGAATTAAGAGATTGGTGGAAGCAACAATCCATTACAGATGCTAAAATTTTAATAAAAGGATCCCGCGGATTGCATTTAGAACAGCTCTTTCAATCTTCGGAGGCAATGTAGTTGAGTCGCCGATAGGTATTGAGCCACTGCTCGGGAAGTTTTCCCTTGTTAGCTCTTTGATAGTCTTCATAAGTGCAAGGGATAAGATAAGGGGAGGAAGAGGATGAAGGAGGATAAGGCACTTCCATCCACCAACGTGCTGTGTGCGGACTTTTCCAAAAAACCAATTGATGAGTTACTTCTTCAATGTCCACCAGGTATTTAGTGTAGTTATCACTTTCTGTAAAAGGTGTCTCACCTGATCGATGGTAATAACCGTCAACAAAATACCATATCATTTGGGAGAGTAATTGGGCTGTTAGCTGGTACTCATTTTGTTCAGTGCTGATATTGCAAAAACAACTTGCTTTTACTGCATCGCTAATGCCAGCATATCGAGCTATTCGGCATGCTTCTTCTGCATAAAAACCATTAGGAGAAGGTTCTTTTTGAGCGGGTGCATCAGCATATCGTAGAGCTCCTATATTTAAGGCGAATAGATCTGTGCCTCTTAATAGAGGTTCTACTTTTTTAAAATGTTGGCGCAATCTCCCTATGCGGAAGTAATTATAATAGTAATGATCGAATTTTTGTAATGTCGATGGGCTCACAAAATAATCTTGATAACCCAAATGATTGTAGTTCAATAAAGTTGAAGAGTTTTTGAATAAAGTTCGAGATAAAGGGGAAGTATTGATACGTTCATGGCAATAAGATAGCGTGATCGGCTTATTGATGTTTGTTAATCCGTTATGTAAATGTTTTATGATGGCTGGGGTATCAGCTATAATAATGGGAGTAATATTAGCGGAGATTAATTGTTGTAATATGGGAGAGATGGATTGAGCGGGGGAATTAGTATTTTTAAGATTACCCAGATCAGCTAACCGAAGAGTATACTCTTTTTGGTAAAGCGTATATAATTCTTCGCGCAGGGAAAGTTGAAAAGAGGAGGAAGATAACGTAAATAGAGCGAGATCAGCATTAGAAAGAGCAGGAAACTCCTGCTGGTAAATATCCACAGAGCTGACCCATTGCTGATTTTTATCGGAAGAGGAAGGTAATGTGAGATGAGAGGAAACGGGATCAAAATAAGAAGACAGTGAATCGAAAGTGCTCATGAACCCTGTTTATGCAGACAATATAGTACATTCTCTCCTTTTTATCTAATTCAATTTTTTATTTATTTGTGTAGGGAAATTTTGTTAGTTTTGTAAAGCACAAAACGGGCACTAATACGGTTATGCAACAACTTATAGAAAAAGCAAAGCACTTAAAAGAAGATGACCTTCAACTTGAACCATTGGGCCGGTTCCTCGATCAATTTGACTTTACTAACATTGATTACGCCTCTTACCAGCCTGAAGTCAAGGATCCTGACAATTATGCTCGAAATGTGTTGTTGATGTCCCCTTTAGAGGTTGCCATTCTGTATTGGCCTCCCCAAACCGAAAGTGCTATACATCATCATAAAGGATTCTGGGGATATGTAGTGGTTTTAGAGGGGGAAGGAGAAAATGTGGAGTATAAATATGAAGCAGATAAATTGATTGAACAAAAAGGAAGCCGGTATACACCGGGGGGACGTTTTGGGGAACCGGATGATGTTATTCATAAGATCAGAAATCCTCAAACTGACAAAGCTCTACTCACCGCCCATTTTTATTATCCTCCGCTAGAAAGCTTTGAGGATATGCGGATATTTGATGTAGAGGAAAACAAAATTGGTGTTTTAGGAGCTGAAGCGGAAACGGCTTCTTGGAAAGAACCGCAAGAGTACTTCCAATCTATTGAAAATAATGCCTTTACTTTTATTCCGTATAAAAAAAAATAAACAGTTCTCACCACATTTATAATGTCTTGCCCAAGCCTTCCCCTTCCCGTATTAGGGAGATGACTTATGATTACTATCAAGAACAAGCCCGTTTCTATGATAATTTTGACCGTAATAACACTAAGCGCAAAGCATTTACTCAGCGGATAGAACAGCTCATCGCTGCGGATATACGTAAACGCCAACATATCAAAAATATGTTATCTGTAGCTTGTGGTACCGGGCGTCGCGCTTTGAAAATTAGAAAATTGAGTGGTCGTGAATTTGAAATAACTGGGGTGGACATGAGTGAAAAAATGGGTCATCAAGCTGCTCATAAAGGAATTACAACCTATACTGGACGTTGGCTTGACGTATCACTTCAACAAATTCCTTCTTTTGATGTGGCCACTTGCCTTTATTCTTTTGGACATATCCCGGAAGAAAAAGAGCGTTTCCATTTTTTGGAAAAGCTGAATCGAGCCTTGGTAAAAAACGGTGTTTTTTATTTGGATGTATTCAACTTGGATGATAAAAATGAGTGGGGGCCTCTCATTAAAGAAAAGCATGAAAAGGAACAGCTACATAAAGCAGGTTACCAACTAGGTGATGTATTTTATAAAAAGGCAGGAGGGGATGCTGTTGGATTTCTTCATTACTTTACAATCTCTGAGATGACCAGGTTATTAGAAAAGTCTGGCTTTTCTGTTGAAACTGTTTACCATATAGGTTATGAGTATAAGCCCGGGATGATATTAGAACGGTCCGATGAAGGCATCTTATTTTTTAAAGCTATAAAAAAACAGGATACCTTATAGGATTACAATAAGAAAAAAAGAAAAAATCGAACGATAATGATTGGTGATAGGTTGTAAAGATGTTGAGGGATTTTTGTCTACCTTCGAATAAAGTAAAAAACCTTAATTTATGTCTACTTCTGCCACTATAACTGAACAAAAAACAGATATACGTACACTGACCTATTCTCGGTTAAAAGAAATAGTGCAAGAAATGGGAGAGCCCACTTTCCGGGCTGATCAACTCTATGAATGGCTTTGGCAGAAGCGAGCTGAGGAGTTTAGTGGTATGACCAATTTATCCAAACCATTTCGACAACAACTTGAGCAACACTACACGATTCGACCGGTGGAATTTGAGACCGTACAACATAGTCGTGATCGTACGGTAAAAGTGCGTTTTCGACTGTATGATGATAACCTGATCGAAGGAGTGTTGATACCGGCCGAACCTACACCTCACGATGAAAGTAAAGGTGATTTTGACCGGGTAACTGCTTGTATTTCTTCACAAGTGGGTTGTAGCTTGAACTGTAAATTTTGTGCTACCGGTTTCCTTAAGCGACAGCGCAATGTAGAAGCTGCTGAAATTTTTGATCAGGTTTACCTCTTGAATCAATTAGCCGAAAAGACTTATGGTCGAGGATTGACAAATATTGTTTTTATGGGAATGGGAGAGCCTTTATTGAATTATAAAAATGTGTTACGGGCTAATAAACTTATCAGCAGTGAAAAAGGATTAAATATTTCCCCCCGACGAATTACCGTCTCTACCGTGGGTATTGCTAAAATGATTAAAAAATTAGCTGATGATCAGGTACCTTTTCATGTGGCGCTATCTTTACATGCGGCTACTAATGAAAAGCGTAATCAAATCATGCCTATCAATAAGCAAAACTCTTTATCTACTTTAAAAAATGCATTAAAGTATTTTTATGAAGAGATGGGAAGAAAGATCACTTATGAATATATCTTACTCAAAGATTTTAATGATACTCGGGAGGATGCTAAAGCATTGGCGCGATTTACCGATGTGGTCCCTTCCAAAATTAATATAATAGAGTACAATCCTATTGCTGAAGCAGATTTTGAACCGGCTTCGGAGGCTAAATTAAGTGCTTTTATCCAAGAACTAGTACGACAAGGAGCTTATGCCTCTGTAAGGCGTAGTAGAGGACAGGATATAGATGCTGCTTGTGGTCAACTGGCCAATCGAAATACCAGTAAGGGATAAGTGGCGGTCACCTATTTTATGATAACTTTTCTTGTTATACTTTTCGGACTCCCGCTAAGTTGTAGAAAATACATACCCCGTGGAAGTTCATGGACATCTATTTTTAACGAGTTCCGGGTAGTTTTGTGTTGCCGGACCAACTGTCCCGTGCTGTTGTATATCTTTATTGGCCCTCGCTCCTCTAAAGCAGGATAGTGGATCAAAAGCTGATCATGGCTGGGATTGGGAGTTATTTTTAATGTAGGTTGAGCAGGCATTTTTGATATTCCCGATGTAATAGTTTTAGAGTTAGTATGTAAACTATCGAGCTTTAATACCATGCCTGAATCAGCTATCATGGTATCTCCCGTTAAAGAAACTAAGGCTAGTTCAAGTGTAACAGAATCAGTGTTAAGAGGTTGGGAGTATTTTAGAGAAGCACTGAATTTTTTATAATCCCCTTTGACCGTATCTTTAAAGTGAAATTTGGCATGAGCATATGAGGTAGAAGTTTTGAAGGTGCTTCCTTCACTGATTCGAGCTATAAAATATATGCTATCACGGGGAGCCCCCTGAAATTGGTAAAATCCGTTGATTTTAAATATAGAATCTCGTGCGGCTATGCGCTGATTAAATTCCATAGCTCCAAATATTGAATCTCGACCGGTTTCTACCACCAACCCTAAGTTATCATCTACAACATTTTTAGTTTCCGGCACAATATCAGTACTGTCACTGGGATAAGGTACTTGCAGTGGCATCCAATCTATGGGTTTCTTTAATCGCTTAGTACCGGTTGTAGTCGTATGATCCCAACCTTCGAACCCATCGTTCTTTATTTTGATATCGCCACTTTTATTTTGACTATAGACTATACCGGTGATCAATAACAATATCAATAAATTGATGATATGGTGGTGGAACTTCATAAGTATGGTAATTTTTTATAAAGTTAATGAAACCATTGGTTTTTTGCAAATTATTAGTTGGCACTTTGTAATTTCTATATAGATTAGTAAGTTCTGACTACTAACTGACAATTATCCAAAAACACTATTTTATGCTTTTAGGTGTTCATTGTTCAATAAGTGGGGGCGTCCATAATGCTTGTAAAGAAGCAGGGGAGTTACATACAAATACATTTCAGATCTTTACTAAAAATCAACGTCAATGGAAAGAGCGTACCTTCAGTAATAAAGAAATTGCAAAGTTTAAAGAAACTTTTGAAGCAGAGCAACAAGAAGTAGCCTTCTCTCATTGTTCTTACCTGATTAATTTGGCTAATAACGAAGAGGAAGGACGCAAGAAATCTGTCAATGCCCTTATTGGTGAGGTCCAACGTTGTGAATCATTGGGGTTACCTTATACCGTACTCCACCCCGGCTTCCCTAAAGATCAAGGTGAAAAAAAGGGAATAGGTTTGATTGTTGAGGGGTTAAAGACTGTGGTTAAAGAAACCTCGGAATGCGAAACCAAAATTTTAGTAGAAAATATGGCTGGTCAAGGTTCGGCTATTGGAGAAACATTTGAACAGTTAAGTGAAATTTTAGAGCAAGTGGGAAGTGATCGAATAGGAACGTGTTTTGACACCTGCCATGCATTTGCCGCGGGATATGATATCAGTACGGAAAAAGGCGTAAAGGAAACTTTTAATAAATGGGATGAAATAGTAGGATTGCAACATTTGGATGTGCTCCATTTAAATGATTCTAAACAACCATTCAACAGCAAAAAAGACCGACACGAACATATTGGCAAAGGTGATATCGGGTTAACTCCTTTTGCTTATATTATGAATCAATTTCCAAACATACCAAAAGTGTTGGAAACTCCTAAAGAAAAGGGGATGGATACAAAAAACTTAGAAACCTTGCGTCAACTGGTTGAGTAAGATCTTGTCTTGGTGCATCAATATTTTTAATGTATGGATAATATACCCAGGGACTTTTATAAATATATTGGACAAACCTCCGCTAACCCTATTGGGTTAAGAGTAAAAGATAGTAAAGGGGAATATATATATGACCAGGATGGAAAAAGATATTTGGACTTGGTCGCCGGCATAACAGTTTGCAATTTAGGTCATCAACATCCGGCTATTGTTACAGCAATAGAAAAACAACTCCAACATTATACTCATACGATGGTATATGGTGAACATATACAATCTCCTCAGGTTCGTTTTGCTCGTCAATTAAGCCAACAACTACCCGATCCTTTACAGATGACTTATTTTATCACTTCCGGCTCTGAAGCTATTGAAGCCTCCATAAAATTAGCAAAAAGGTATACGGGAAATTCAAAAATAGTTTCGTTTAAAAAAGGTTATCATGGCAGTACTCACGGAGCTATGAGTATAACGGGGAATAAAACATATCGGCAAAAGTTTGCTCCGTTGCTGCCTGACGTACATTTTATACAGTTTAACCGGCGAAGTGATTTATCAGCTATTGATAAACAGACAGCTGCTGTTATTGTAGAACCTATTCAAGGGGAAGCAGGAGTGCGAATTCCCCGTGTTGATTATTTAAAAGAACTACGGGCTCGTTGTGATAAAACGAACACTCTTTTAGTATTTGATGAATGTCAGACAGGTTTTGGACGAACGGGCCAAATGTTTGCGTTTGAACATTTTAGTGTTGTCCCTGATATTTTAGTAATGGCTAAAGCAATGGGAGGGGGGTTACCCTTAGGAGGAATAGCGGCTTCGCCTCAGCTGATGAAAACCTTCCAGGATAATCCTCCCTTGGCGCATCTTACTACTTTTGGGGGGCATCCATTGTCATGTGCAGCCGGAGAAGCTCACTTGCGTACGTTGATGAATCAATCCCTGATGCAGCAGACGGCTTCGAAAGTTGATAAGTTTGAACAGCAGTTAACCCATTCTTCTATCCAGGATCTTCGGCATATAGGACTTTTTATAGGAATTGAATTACCTGATAAAAACTTTGTCCAACGCGTAGCACATAAATGTCTGGAAATGGGAGGACTCGTCCATTGGTTCCTGTTTGCCCCCCATTGTTTACGTATAGCACCTCCCCTGAATATAAGTGAGGAAAGTTTGGTAAAAGGCGGAAAATTAATTCAGGAAAGTATTGAAGAAGTAGCATGAAGGCTGGAAAAACTCTTTATATTATCTTGACGGGATTGTTTTCTCTTACCCTGCTACAGTGTGACAAGCCGTCTATTACCCTTCATCATCAATCGTATAGTACTCCTGCTGATGTTCCCCTCCACGCTATTCAGTTTGTTTCGTCAGATACAGGTTTTGCTGTAGGGGGTAATCGCTTTCATAAGGGATGCTTTTTGAAGTCGGTCGATGGAGGCAAGAACTGGAAAAAAGACTCTATA
>CAZIGO010000003.1:26022-31158 GCA_964538595.1 uncultured Chitinophagales bacterium
TTAATTATGCAGCTTATGACTTGCATTTTTTTGATGGTAAGAATGGTTATGTGGTCGCTTATACCGGAAAATTGTTTAATACAACAAATGGGGGAAATCATTGGAGACTTTATCAAGATCCCACTTGGACAGGATTAATGGCGGTAGATTTCATCAATCGGCAAGTAGGTTTTGCAGTGGGCGGTAATGTCATTGATACGAGTGCTTTTATTAAAACATTTAACAGTGGTAATAATTGGTCGAGTCGTTATATTCAACGGGATATGCGTGATATACATTTCTTTAATAACAAAACAGGAGTAGTAGCGGGGTATGGGGCTATATTGCGCACTGAGGATGCCGGTGAGAGTTGGTCTTTCACAAATGCCAAGGATGATTTTTTTCAGGCCTTTAGTTTTCCCAGCGGAAGTACAGGGTTTGTGGTGGGTCATACCGGTGTCGTGTTAAAAACGACGGACAGGGGAGAAAATTGGACCAAAGTGCGTAAAGGCAATAGTCCTTTACCAGAACGCAAACATTTTTTTGATATAGCTTTTTGGAATAATGAGACAGGCTATATAATAGGTGAGCGAGGCACTATAATATATACGAATAATGGAGGAGAGAATTGGTATTCTTTAGATGCATTTACGGAAGAAGAATTGCGATGTATATGGTTGACAGGTAAGTATGAAGGATGGGTAGGCGGGAATACAGGCAGTATTTATCGGTTTACTGTAAAGGCTTCTTGAGGATTAAAGGTTAATTCCAATGGTAAATTCCCCATAATCGGCTATAAATCGGTGAGCTTTTAGATAAACGCCGGTATATAGATGTTTTTGAAAGAAATAATATTTACATCCCACTCGGGTATAAACTGGATCGAATTGGAAAATAGGATTGTGTAAATAGGCCCCGACTTTGCCGATGATACCCACATTGTGAAATAAAAATTCATCACCGATCTCAATACCCACGCGGGTAGCTGCCTTACGTTGTTGATCAGGGTAAGAATTGTATAATTGGAGTGTTTCGTATATTCCATAATGAAAAGCTGAATATATTCCCAAGCTTAATTTGTTATAGGCATTAATTTTACGGTTGACATTTAATGACAAACTATAGATGGGATATTTGGGTCCATTGGGTATGGCGGACTCCTCCATTCCTAAACCAATCCGGGCCCCTATATGAAAGCTCGGTTCGTGAGTGGGGGCTTTTTTTTGGAAATGAGCAGGTTCAATTTTATCAAAATAATGTTCCATTCCTACACTAATAGCCGGCAAGTTAATGCCTAAATTAGGGCTTGAATAAGCTGCATTAGAATTATGGGTAAATGTTAGGCCCGTTGATATTTTCCATTGAGGATGAATAGTCCAATTAGTATGAAATCCAAGGTATATAAAATTGTTAATGCGCGAGCCTATAGCTCTGTTATTGCGGTTTTCTACGGCTTGATAAGGTTGGGTCATGTATGAAAGGCCGGCACCTCCCCGAAATTGAAAAGAAAAATCTTGCCTTTTGACCACGTCAAAAGTGATATGGGGGTAAAGACTTAAAACATGACCTAATAAATTATTATTGCCGTAATTGATGAACATCGCTGAAACTCCTATTGTAGGATAGTTGTAATAACTCCCCCAGCCATATTTGCCAGTGGTTTGCCACAGATAGCTAACTTCAGTGGCTCCTGTTAAAGCATTGTCAAAATGCTGAATTTTATTTGTATGTATGAGTATCTCTCCGCTATGTACCCGGGCTCCCCATCCGTTGATATACTGACTACTGTCCGAAGCAAAGGTGGAATAAGCAAGTAACAGCATCCCTGTTACTACTAACCAGGGCTTAATATAGTTCAGAAGCATCAACATGTGGCGGTGTAAAGTAGTTAAAATCTACAAAGAGTACAAAATATTTAATATTTTACCCCAAAATAGCGCAATATTTATGAAGGATGTTATAAAACACGATTATACGGATGCTATACTTCCACTGGCTAAAAAAGTATGGTTCCGATATCTGGAATCTTATTTGTTGCTCAGTTTACTCCCTCTCTTTCTACTTGTTACCCTTTATTTAGGGGTGTTAAATGATGGGTTTTATCAAGAGGTCAGTCAACTTAATTTTGAAAATTATCAGGCTATACAGCAAGAAATTTCAACTATTGAACAAATCATACAGCAGTATATTTTCACGCCTTTTTCCCTTCTGTATCTGATCGTAGCTGTTGTAATATTGATCGTTTTAAATAGTTGGATGACCTACACTTTCTTACAGTTTAATGCCGATACTGTGGAAGGCATAGAACATTCCTTTTTTGAGATACTTCAAACCATCACGAGTACAGATTTAGGGAGGATAATAGGATTTAGTGTTATTGTTTGGATCGGCTCAATGATTTATTTCTGGCTAATGAGTGCTTTGGCCAATATAGTAGCTGCTCTTTTTGTTATTGGTTTTTTGGCTTACCCTTATTTTGTTTTAAAATTTGTATTAGCCCTGCCCGCTATCGTATATGAGAAGACCCCGTTGTTGGAAGCTTTTCGGTTCAGTTGGGAGAGTATGAGTTCTAAGACCGCTTTAGGCTTTTACATGGGTATTATAGTTTTGATGGTAATGATGTTTGTAGTTTCATTGATTATTGATGCTATTCTCGCTTTATTAGGAGGGGGGTGGATACAACAGGTGATCAGTAACTTAATACAGATCGGTATAACGGCTTTCGTGTATGCCCTATTTTTTAGTGCACTTTCAAGTCTGTATTACTATATCCGCTTTGAACAAAAGCAGGTCATAAGTGAAAACGAAGAGAAGTAGTACTGAGTAGGTAGTAAAGGGACTTTTTTACAATTTGACACAAACGTTTTTGGGAGTAGTAAAAAAACGCATAATCTCCCAACCTCCTTCCCGGCTGCCGTAACCAGAACTTTTCATGCCCCCGAATGGAGTGCGTAGATCCCGGAACAACCATGTGTTAATCCAAATAATTCCCGCTTCTAATTGCTGAGCCATGCGGTGGGCAAGAGTGAGATGCTCTGTCCATAAACTGGCACATAATCCGTATTCTACAGCATTAGCTTTTTGTATAACCTCTTTTTCGTCGTTGAATGGTTGCAGCGTAACGACCGGCCCAAAAATCTCCTCTTGGTTCGCCCGACATTGCATGTCTAACCCTTCTATGATAGTAGGGGCGACAAAATAACCCTCTTTACATCGTCCTTTCCCCTCTATTGCTCTTCCTCCACAAAGAATGCGTCCCCCTTCTTCTTTGGCCCCTTTAATATATGATAATATTTTTTCTTGATGCTGTTTGGAAACCACTGCCCCTAGGCGATTTTCGGAGTCTTTGGGGTCACCGACTTTGAGTTGACGGGTTCGCTCTACAAAGGCTTCCTTGAATTTGTTATATATTGAGGATTGTATGAAAATTCGGGAACCACAAAGACAAACTTGCCCTTGGTTAGCAAATGAAGATTGTATTGTGGTATCAAGCATATTTTCAAAATCACAGTCATCAAATATTATATTGGGGTTTTTACCTCCCATCTCTAAAGCCACTTTTTTAAAATTTCCTGCTGCTTGTTGTGCAATATGTTTGCCGGTTTGGGAACTGCCGGTAAAAGTAATGGCTTTTACCTTAGGATGTGTTACTAACGTTTCACCGGCAGCTTTACCGGTACCTTGAATAATATTCAATACCCCGGGGGGCAGGTCAACTTCTTGACATACCTCTCCTAACATATGAGCTGTCATGGGTGTTATTTCAGAAGGTTTGGCTACTACGCAATTCCCGGCGGCCAAGGCAGGGGCAATTTTCCAAGTAAAAAGATATAAAGGAAGGTTCCATGGCGAAATGCAACCCACTACCCCCAATGGCTGACGGAGCGTATAGTTGATAGCTTCATTTTCAGTTTGGTGGGCCTCTGAACTAAAATGTTGAGCGGCTCCTGCAAAGAAGCGAAAATTGCTGATGGCACGTGGGATATCTACTTTTCGTGTGAGCCAGACAGGCTTGCCGGTATCTTTCGATTCGGCATGAATAAACGATTCTTTTCGGTCTTCAATAGCCGCTGCAATACGTCGTAAATATTGAGATTTTCGGGCCGCTGGTAATTTGGACCAGTCGGGAAAGGCAGTTTGGGCGGCTTCAACCGCTTCTTTTATATCTTCTTGGCCGGAGTTGGCAACTTTTGTATAAACTTGACCGGTAGCTGGCTCATAGTTGTCGAGATATTGTTGAGTGTGAGGAGCACACATTTTACCCTGTATATAATTGTTCAATCTCGCTATGTTAGAAGCTGTTTGGGTAGATGAACCATTTGCCATAAGGGAAAATTTTAATCTATTACAAAGTTACTACATATCCCGGTAATTTAAATAATATCTTCTCAGGATTTTGGTATATTAGCTTGTGATTTATTTCTAATCTTAAACAATGGATTACTCGGGAGCGTACTATCAAAGTTATAAGCGTATTTTGTTGCATATAGTTACTCCATTGCTGTTGGGGGTCAGTATATATGTGTTTTTCAGGGGAACGATATTTTTTAATTTATTAAAGTATTTGGGGTGGGAAGCCTACGTCAGTAATGTTAAGAATATACTAGGAATAGGGGTGTGGGAGCTTCCCTATTGGTTCAAGTTTAGTTTACCAGGAGGGTTATGGGTATATGCTTTTATGAGTGCTATTTTATTTAATTGGAGTTATTCTATTAACAAACAGAGCTTTATATGGGTGGCTTTTGTTTTACTGTTTAGTTTAGTATATGAGGTAAGCCAATATTTTGAAATAGTAGAAGGGTTTTATGACCTCTCTGATTTGCTAACAAATATGGGTGCTCTAGGGCTTGCTGGTTTTCAATGGGATGAGGAATATAACGCTTCTTCTCCTACAAATACCACCTATCTTCATTTTTTCTCGTTGCTTATAGTGATCGGTTTTGCTGGATTGGCAATTGTATCTAATGGACCGGCCGATGTGCTACGGAACTTCTGGTAGTATTATAAGCTTCCCGTACGCCCTCCATCAACCGGTAAACTGACACCGTTAACATAACTGGCTGCAGGCGTTGTTAAAAAAGCGGCAACGCGGGCTACTTCTTCTGGTTGTCCAAATCGGCCCATGGGTATCTTACCAAACATTTGATGTTTTACCTT
>CAZIGO010000004.1:0-6451 GCA_964538595.1 uncultured Chitinophagales bacterium
TATTCTTCGATGTTGGTGATCTCCCACTTGTCGTTTTTGCCATCCCCGTTGGGGGTAAACGCGCTGGGGACAAATAACGTATCGTCGGAAACGGTGGGAGTCACCACTTTTATTTGTAACGTATCGGCACCGGTACACCCGATCGTATCAGTTCCTATTACATAATAAGTAGTGGTTGTCTCCGGCATCGCTACAGTAGTATCCTGGGTACTGTCGCTGACTAGCGTACCCGGGCTCCAGTCATAAAATTCAGCGCCCTGTGCCGTCAATTGAGTGGTGTTCCCTTCTATAATGACGCTGGTATCTGCTTGAGCCTCTACCTGCGGTAAGGGTTGAACCTTTACGAGGGCCGTATCGGTATCCTGGCAGGTGTCGGTACTTACGGTCACTTCATAAGGAGTAGTGGATGTCGGGAAAGCGATAGGATCGGCGATATTAGCGTTACTCAAACCGGTCGTCGGTGACCATTCATAACTCATACCGCCGCTGGCCTCAAGCTGTATACTGTCGCCGTAACAGATGAACGTATCGGGAGTGGCCCTTGCCGTAACATAAGTGGTATTGATAACACCCGTATCGGTGATGGTGCATCCCATGCTGTCCGTAATCGTTACACGGTAAGTGTCCGGCGACAAGTTATTGATGGTAGCAGTACTGTCCCCGTTCGACCACTTATAATCATAAGGAGATGTTCCGCCCATGGTGGTCACCGTAATGGATCCGTCCCCGCTACCGGCACAACTTTCGTCTTTCGCCGTTAAGGAATTACTTAAAGGAGCAGGTTCGGTGAGGAACGTGTCGGCGGTGACCTGACAACCATTAGAGTCGGTGATCGTCAGGGCAAAGGTGTCAGCGGGTAAATCAGTGATGCTGTCGCTCGTTTTCATATTGGACCACTGGTATTGATAGGGGGTAGTACCGCCGGATACACGGGTAAATATAGCTCCGCTGGAATCCCCGGCACAAGCTATGTTTTTCGTTGAGTCAAAAGTAACCTGTAGGGGGTTAGGCTCGTCAACAGAAATGCCAGACCGTATAGTTTGACAGCCGGCCGAATCGGTAAGTGTGAGAGAGTAAGTACCGTTGGGCAACCCGGTGTTATTGGGGAAAGTGTCATTATTCGACCAGCTGTAGTCATAAGGAGTACTACCGCCGGTAGCTGAAGTGTAAATGGCTCCGGTGGAATCGCCATAACAATCGACATCTTTAATAGAATCGATGGTGACGGTAGGAGCACCGGCGTCGTTGATCGTCACGTGAGTGGAATCGGAGCAGCCACTGGTATCGGTAACGGTAACCGTATATTTACCGGCGGCTAAATTAAAGGCGGTGTCGCCGCTTTGCCCATCACTCCAGCTATAATCATAGCCGGGCGTACCGCCGGTGACGGTTACCCAGGCCTTCCCGTCGGCATTGCCACAACTGGAATTAACAGAATCCATAGAAAATTGCAGGGGGGTGGGTTGGTTCACCGTCGCACTAACGGTATCCGTACAGTTGTTGGCATCAGTGACAGTGACCCTATATGTGCCGGTATCGATAGCCGTTAGGTTAGAGTCTGTGCTGGTGTTACTCCAGTTGAAACTATACGGTTGCACACCCCCTGTTACATCGATAAATACTTCGCCGGTACTGTCGCCATGACAGATGACATGGGTGATGGAGTCGATAGAAGCGATAAGCGTGTCGGGTTGTGTAATAATGGCGCTGGTGGTGTCGGTACAGCCGTTAGCGTCGGTGACGGTAACGGAATAGGTGCCGGTATCGATGCCGGTCCGGTTAGAATCGGTGGCGCCGTCATCCCAACTAAAGGAGTAAGGGGTAGTGCCGCCCTGTACATCGATAAATATTTCGCCGGTGCTGTCGTTGTGACATTGGACGTGAGTAATGGAATCGATAGAAGCAACGAGGGTGTCGGGTTGGTTAATGGTACCGCTGGTGGTGTCGGTACAACCGTTAGCATCGGTGACGGTAACAGTATGCGTACCGGCGTCGATATTGGTTAAATTGGAGTCTGTACTGTTGGTGCTCCATTTAAAAGAATAAGGTTGAACGCCGCCACTGACATTGATAAATATCTCCCCGGTGCTATCGCTGTGGCATTCTACATGGGTGATGGAGTCGACAGAAGTAGTTAGCGTATCGGGTTGGTTGATGGTACCGCTGGTGGTATCCATACAACCATTGTTGTCGGTAACCGTTAAGGTATACGTACCGGTATCGATATTGGTCAGGTTGGAGTCGGTACTGCCGGTACTCCAGGTGAAGTTATAAGGTTGGGTACCGCCTTGTACATCGACGAAAATACCTCCGCTGCTGTCGCCATGGCAAAGTACATCCGCTATGGAGTCGACCGTCGTAAATAAGCTGTCGGGTTCGTTGATAACGAAAGTCCCCGAATCTTGAGCTGAATTGGCATCAGTCACCGTAAGGGAGAAGGTATCGGCGGGCATAGAGTCGATGTCTTGGGTAGTATCGCCGGTGGACCAACTGTAGTCATAGGGCTTTGTACCGCCGGAAACACTCACGAATACTCCACCGTTCGAGTCGCCGTGGCAGGAAACGTTGTTGATAGAGTCCACGAAGATGACGGGCACGTTGCATTTTCGAATACCGACGGTTACAGAGTCGGTGCGCGTACAGTTATCATCGGATGCTTTTAATTGATAAGAGGTAGTGTCGGTAGTATGGCCGAAGAAGTTGGGTTGAATTACTGTCGAATCCGACAGATAAGTGGCGGGCGACCAAGTTATTTGAGGCGTATCGGGAATAGCAAAGGTCAAGCACCAATCATCTAAGGTTCCTGTGCCGTCGTCTCCTGGTCCTGTATGTTTGGTGTCATCCTGTACAATAAGAATCCAGTCCCCATTACTGACACATCCTCCCAAATTACTTAAGCTTTCTTCGGGCTGGAAATCCCCGGAGATGGTGGTATTATCGCCTTGTAACGTACCGATGTTGGGGGAAGCGGTGTCGGACAAACACACATCGTTGTAATTATCTCCCTCACCGCCATTATCGGTGCTTAGCTCGACTTGTATACCGTTGGGGCATTCTAAGAAAATATCTAAATCAGCATTATAGTTGTGCGTGATATTGAGGCAGATCTCTTCCAGCGTAGCTCCGCTGACGCCGAAATTTATAGTATCTCTCAACACGCCAGCACCGCCCCCGCCAGCATCGGGAATACTTGTATTAACCGTTTGACATACAGTAGAGTCGACGGTGGCATCGGCATTGGAATAACTGCCATTAATACGGAATGTATCCCCTTTACAACGGAAAGTATCTGGACCCGCATTTACCGAAAAGTTAGAGACCGTGACATTTTGGGTAAATATAGTACGACAAGTATCGCCACTGAAGGAGCTGGCGGTTAAAGCAATATTAAAATCTCCTCTTTTGTTGTAGGTATGTCCAGTGTCTGCAGTGGTAGTGAGGGTGTCATTGGGTGATCCGTCGCCCCAGCTCCAAATATATTGATCGGCACTTCCGGAAGATGTGTTGGTGACATTTACTTTTGCCGGCGCTTTACAGAAAAAAGAACTGTCTACAGAAAAAGAGGCGCGAGGGCCATTAAATTTAGCGGTGCCATCCCATTTAAGAGTAAATCCTTGTTCTCCGTCGGCATAGTTGTCAATTAATAGATAGAAGGTATCCCCCACAGCGGCATTGACCTCTTTTGTCCATCCGTCGCCGGTACCCCCTTCGGAAGTATCGGTGGCCGTCGTATCTAAGCCGGTGGGGCCAGAGTCTCCAGAATAACTACAACGGATCCAATTTTTTGAATCACAAGTCTTCCCTTCCCCTAATAAATAATCAAAATCAGCATCTGAATTTTGCGGGTCAATAGTAAAAGTAAACCAACCTGATTGTCCTACTATAAATTTGTACCAGGTAGAATTGGATTCACCGGCCAGGCATCCAGCACTTTCATCTACAGCGCCGTCTCCATCTTTTACTGTATCAACAAATACCGGGTTGGTATTACAGAGAGTGGCGTTATTGGGAGCAATTGAATCGCAGTCTTTTACCCCTTCATTAGGAGGATTATAATTATTGATACACAACGTAAATTTACCAGTATCCCCATCGTCCATACCTACTTGTATGTAATAATTTTGTCCTACACTTATATTTCCTTGGCTTAATTCTGTAAAGTTATCGTCGTCATCATCATTTTCACAACGCATTAAAAGCATTGAACCTGTACAGGAATCAGCTTCCCAAAGAGCAATATTAGGATTGATATCACTGGAGTTCCCTTCAACGGTGATCTGTACATTTTCTGCTATGCCTGAAAATGAATACCAAAGATCCTGTACTTCATTGTTACAGCCGGTAGTAATACTCCCGTCCGTCGCTCCGGTATTATCATCTCCCAAACAATTATTGGTTACATCCGATATCGTTTGGGCCCCCGAACAGTCATCATTGGCGGGTTGACCGTTGGTGTAATAGACCATTGTGAACGAACAAAACAATAACAAGCAAAAGGATGTTATCTTATTTTTCATTAGTATGTTTTATTTTTTTATCGTTGACGGGTCGTGGTAAACACAGAACTATCGTAAGGTTGAAAATCGGGCTGCTGTATAGTTTCTTTAGAAGGAATCACAATACCCCCTTGCTGTTTCTCTAAATAAAAATATACCGTCTCCGATTGACGACGCTTATCAGCGATAGTTTTTAAAGTAGCGGGACTCAAATAAATTTTATTGTCCTTTCCGCAGGATGAACAAGATCCTTCTTTTAGATAAAAGGTGCCCAATTGGGCTTTTTTATCTTTTTGGGGAGCAGTTTGTCCTTGCGTGGTAAGGGGAAATATCAATAATAGAGAGAGGGCCCCTGACAGGGAAAATTGTGATATTTTATTAAAATTTATACTCATTAAAATTATTTTTATTTATGTTATTCGTTTAGCTCGTCTAATTTATCAAATCTCAACTACAGTTACAAGGTATCCGCCTTATTTTCGGATTGAAAAAAGAATGAATTAAGTGGATTGTAGAAAGTAATTCTATTGTCCGTTTTGTATTTAGAGTTACGAAATCGAAAGACAATTGTTATCTTTTATTTTTTCAAGTATTGACAGCAAGTAAATTTTTTATGTCCATTAAAGTCCGTCATTTAACTAAAAAATATTACGAGCAAAAAGCGGTCGATGATATTTCATTTGAAGTCAACTCCGGTGATGTTATGGGCTTTTTGGGGCCCAATGGGGCGGGGAAGAGTACGACCATGAAAATTATTACATGTTTTATTCCGCAAACTTCCGGCACTGCTTCGGTTTATGGATATGACGTTAATGTGGAGCCCATGCAGGTTCGCCGCCATATCGGTTACTTGCCCGAGCAGACCCCCCTTTATGACCAGATGTATATAAAGGAGTACTTGCGCTTTATTGCGGGCTTACATGGGTTGAAGAATGGGGTGGAGGATCGGATCGAAGAGATGATAGATTTGACAGGGTTGAACCCGGAACGCCGTAAAAAGATCGGGCAGCTCTCTAAGGGATTTCGGCAGCGGGTAGGACTGGCCCAGGCGATGTTACATGATCCGCCGGTACTTATTTTGGATGAGCCGACCACCGGCCTGGATCCTAACCAGGTCATTGAGATCCGGGAATTGATCAAATCATTAGGTCAGCGCAAAACCGTCATTTTATCTACTCATATTATGCAGGAAGTGCAGGCCATTTGCAACCGGGTGGTTATTATTAACGAGGGTCGGTTGGTGGCCGATGATACTACCGAAAATCTGCAACAGCAGATCAGTTCAGCGCTGGTATTAGTGGTGCAGTTCGATAAATCAGCCCCCCGGCAGCAATTAGAGAATATAGAAGGAGTACAGCAGGTGGAAGAAAAGAAGGATTACACCTATCATATTCACTATGACGCGGATACCGATATTCGGCCTCCTATTTTTGAGTTTGCCGTTCAGCAGGACTTAACGCTCTTAAATATGCAACAGGCGAAGCAATCTATCGAGCAAGTATTTCATGAATTGACGCAGTCTAACGGTAAAAATGGAGAGAGGGAGGAACACTAATTTTGAGTAAGCGAAATGGCCTCTTCGAAAGGTATTTTGTCACCGTTTTTATAAGCGACGACAAACGCCCCTTTAAACCCTTCTTTACGTAGCTTATCGCGACGGTTGACTGCTTCTTCCGCCCGGTTGAAATTTCCTACCAGGTATCTGTAGGAATCTTCCCCGTTTTTACGAGCTTCAATATCTTCTATCTCTTTATATGGTGGCCGATCGAGGTTGACCGGCTTAGAAGCGGCTAACACTTGTACTTTAAACGTTATGTCACTATCGGAAGGCGATTGGTCTTTTTTTGCAATACGGTCCATGCGCTTTTTAAACTTTGAAAATCCTTTGTATATGGCTTTGGCGGCCTCGCGTTTACCGGCGGGTGAAGTAAGCCGATCTTCATCGTCGGGATGCG
>CAZIGO010000004.1:6461-29640 GCA_964538595.1 uncultured Chitinophagales bacterium
CTGGGAATGCTGGTGCGGTATAATACCAGGAAACCGGCCTGTTTTACGCCGCGGCTGTGCAGCTCCTTCTTTTTAAATTGTTTTTCTACGTAGGAAGCCAACTGTATGCTCTGATTTAAAAAGGCACTTTGGTGCATAGAAAACATAATGTAAGCTTCCGGCGATTTAGGGTTAAAATTATTATATTCTTCTTCATGATCTTCCTCCATTAAAATAACAGAGTTTTCGCGTTGGGCTACTCGCAGGTTTTCCTTGCTTTTGTGCAATCCCATCACATATGTTTCGGTCCCATAAGCTTTACCATGGGGGGAGGCGTTGGCGTGGATAGAGATAAACAGGTCGGCATTGTTCTTATTAGCGATCTCCGCTCGTTTATGCAGTTCCACAAATTTATCGGAGTTGCGGGTCATGATCACTTCCACCTCGGGATAATTGTTGTTAATATATTTTTTCAGGTGCTGGGCAATATCTAATACCACATGTTTCTCTTGCGAACTGGAGCCCAAACACCCACTATCGTGACCGCCGTGACCCGGGTCCAGCACCACCGTTTTAACGATCTGGTTGGTTTGGGCGGGTCCTGCCGTAGCAGCTAACAGGCATAATAAACTAAGTAGAAAAGCGTTTAGATTTTTGATAGTTATGGGGGTTTGTTTAGTTTTGAAACCGTATACCATAGTTCTTCGTTTTTGTTTGCAACCCTTTACCGTTGATTTACCTCTATGGTATAAATACCTCTCTTTTCAATGCAATAAGAGAGAACCATAAACACAAATCTAATACAAACAACTGATAAATTTGAAAATTCGTTCACTATTGGTGCCCTTTTTGTTGTGTTTGTTAATAGCCTGCACTGCCTATCCTTTGGAGGCGGGTGTCTTCCATAGTGGACAAGTGGATACCCCGTCTGTGGATACTCTTCATCGAGGGATACCCGCTGATACGGGTTCCGTAGCGCATGATACGGCGTCTACTGACAGTGTTCCCTATCGTATATCACCGAATGCTTTACAGAAAAAAGTAAAATATCAAGCCCACGACTCTATCCGGTTCGATATCGGTAATAAAAAAGTGTTTTTGTTTGACAGTGCTGATATCCAGTACAAAAAGATACGACTCAAAGCACACTTTATAGAAATTGACTGGACCGAAAACATAATAACGGCTACCGGTAAAACCGATAGTACCGGCGATTTGAAGGGGAAACCGGTGTTTAAAGAAGGTAATAAAAAGTACCGGGCTAAAAAGATTATGTATAACTATAAAACTAAAAAAGGGAAATTGTCAGGATTGTTTACAGAACAGGGTAAAGGGTTCGTCCATGGGGAGCAAGTAAAGAAAATGCCGGATGATAATTTGTTTGTTAAAGGGGGGAAATATACCACTTGTAATTATGCCGACCCGCACTATTATATCGGTATTAATAAAATGAAAGCCATACCCAATGAATTGATGGTTTCCGGGCCGGCTAATTTAGTGGTGGAAGATGTCCCCACCCCCTTAGCTATTCCATTTGGTATTTTTCCATTAGAAAAGGGGCAGCGGTCCGGTGTTATTTTACCTGAGTACGGCTTTGATCCGCAATTGGGGTATTTTTTAAAAAAGGGGGGCTTCTATTGGGGGATCAATGAATATGTGGATATGGCGTTTCATGTCGGCGGGTATTCTTTCGGGAGTTGGCGGTTGGGCGTAGCTTCCAATTATAAGAAACGTTATAAATACAGTGGTAATGTAACGGTGGATTATTTGTCACAAAAGCCTTTTGGCAAAGATCAGCGCAGACAAAGCTATCGCATTCTCTGGAAACATAGCCAGGCCCGTAAAGCGCATCCCAGTCGTAATTTTTCCGCTGATGTTAATATTACTTCCGGAAATTTTCATAATAATTACACTTATAACAAACAACAACGCTTGCAAAGCCAGTTTAAATCACATATTACTTACCGGAAAAACTGGTTAAATACTCCCTTCAGTATGGAGAGCAAGATCCGTCATGAACAGAATACCCGGACGGGAAAAATGAATTTTACCTTACCCGATTTAGCATTAAATATGAGTCGTGTTCATCCTTTTGAGGGAAAAGGGGTGGGAGGGCGTAAATGGTATGAAAAGATCAGTGTAAGCTATAATGGGAGTTTTAAAAACAGAACTCGCATATATGATACTGTATTGACCCGCCAGTTATTTGATCAACCTCGTAATTTGGAGCAACCTACGAAACGGAAAACGTTACAGGACTATATGAATTTGGGGGCACAACACCACATCCCTGTTAAAACGCAATTTAAAACGTTAAAACATATCAATATCTCGCCCCAAATCGATTATCGAGAGTATTGGTATTGGCAAGAGGAAAAACGAAAGTGGGACTATCAAAGCGATTCTGTATTGCGTAAGCAGGAAAACAAGTTTAAACCTATCCGCACTTTTAATACTCGACTTAGCTCCAACACAAAGTTGTACGGGATGTTTAATTTTGATGGTAACACTGTACAAGCATTACGCCATGTGTTTACGCCTCGCTTGAGTTATAATTATCGCCCTGATTTTAGTCAACGCCGCTGGGGATATTATGATACAGTATTAAATCGGAAAACCGGTGAGCGAAAGCGGTACCGGCTTGTACCGGATAAAAAAAGGATATATGGTTATGCTCCTAAAGGTGAGAAGGGAGAAATTGCGTTAAACTTGGGTAATAATTTGGAAATGAAGGTGCCGACTGCTGATACCGGAAAGCAATCGAAAAAAGTTCCCATCTTTGAATCGTTTAACGTGCGCGCTGCCTACAATTTGGCCGCCGATTCTCAGCAAATGTCAAATATCAATTTCCAGGGTCGTACCAAAATATTGGATGATAATTTGGGCATCCAATTTGGAGGAATTGTCGACCCTTACCATCGTTATATAACACCGGATTCAAATTTTGTCCGTTCGGCCGAATGGGCTTTACAAGAAAAGGCAGGAGTGGGACGGTTAACCCGGGCCAACTTCACTGTACGGGCGAATTTCCAGTCCGAGCGGACCAACAATGACAGATCGACTACGGGCTCCCAGCACGAAAAACAATTTGTGACGGCTCATCCCGAGTACTACGTGGATTTTAATATCCCTTGGCGGTTAAACTTCTCGTATAATTTTCAGTATGAGCGCAAATTTGATGAGAAAGAGAAGCAGCTTAAAGATAAATTTGTCCAGACTTTTGAGATGGATGGTAGAGTTAACGTAACAAAGAATTGGCGGGTAGGGTTACAAACCGGTTATAATTTTGAAGATCAAGAGTTAACATATACGTCTATCAATATATACCGGAACCTTCATTGTTGGGAAATGAAGTTGAATTGGATACCAACGAGGGGCAGCTTTGTGTTTACGATTAATGTAAAATCACAAGTGCTGCAGGACCTTAAATTACAACGGAAAAAGGACTGGAATGCTATTTAACAATAAGACCGGGCGGCTTGGAATATTAGTTGCCGAATACTTTTTTCAAAATATCTTTGACCCGGGCTGCGGGATCTTTTCGGATTTTACGTTCTTCTTTACCTACTACAAAAAACAATCCCTCCAATGCCCGGCGTGTAACATAATCGGCTAAATCCGGGTTCTTTTCTTCTACCATGGGAAGCTGATTATAGGAAGTAATGATGTCGTCCCAATACTTGGTAATGTTGACTTCATTCAGTGATTTTTGAATTTCGGGTTTGAACTCATCGTAAAGATCCTGGTAAGTGGTATTTCTCAGGTAGTTCGTCGCTGCTGTGTCTTTACCTTCTAATATATTTTTGGCCTGCTCGATGCTCATAGAAGTGATGGCATCTATAAATATGGGCTTAGCATCGTTGGCGGCATTTTCGGCAGCCCGGTTCATTTTTTTAATGACCTTATCGACTTTTTTATCCATACCCATTGACCGGGCCTTGCGCTCTACTTTCTTCATGTCGGGCGGGAACGGTATTTTAATCTTGGGATTTTTAAAGTAACCGTTGACCTTTGATACTTTTTGGGATCCTTTTTTGATCCCCACTTTTAATGCTTCCTTGAGTCCTTTAACCATCTCTTCTTTTGAAAGTTCGCTGTCCTCTTGCCCTACGGCATCGGAAACATCATCTTTAACATCATCAATAATTTGGGCGGTAAGCAGGTTCGGCGTGGAAAAAGTAACGGCAAAAATAGAAAGCAATAGGATAGCTCTTTGCATAAAGGTGCGTTTAGGATTATAAAATAATATAAGTTTTGATACTTTTCACAATATAAGCGTAAATATGTAAAATTACGGTGTATTATGCAAGCAGGTTTAATTTCCATTGGTGATGAACTGTTGATGGGTACCACGGTTAATACGAATGCGGCGTGGTTATCTGAACAGCTCTATAAACTCGGCATGTCGGTCGGGAAAGTAGTTACTGTACAGGATAAGAAGGAAGATATACAACGGGAATTAGACGAGTTGAGTAACGCAATGGATTTAGTCATCTGTACGGGCGGGTTAGGACCGACAAAAGACGATGTAACAAAGTTGGCCTTTTGTGAATTCCTTGATACTACGTTGGAGGAGAATGAAAGAGTGCTCCAGGCTATTCAAAGCCGTTTTGATACGCCGGCTAATCAACTCTCTTCAGTACTTCGGCAACAAGCCCAAATTCCGCGGGGAGTCGAGCCGCTGTTAAACAAGGAAGGGGTAGCCCCCGGTCTTTGGTGGGAACAGACGGATAAAGCGGTTGTGGTAGTATTACCCGGGGTCCCCTCAGAGATGAAACAACTCTTCCGGGAGGAAGTGGTTCCCAACATAAAACGGCGATTTTCCACGCCCTCATTAATGCATAAACACTTGCATACGATCGGGATAAGCGAGTCTGCCCTGTCGGATAAGCTGGAGGCGGTTCAGGAAAAATTGCCGGAAGAGGTTCAACTTGCTTTTTTACCCAAGTTAGGGCAAGTAACGTTACGGATAAGTGTAGAAGAAGATCGAAAAGCACAAGCGGTACAGCAATTAAAGAAAATAAAGGAAACCTTATATGACAAAGTGGGTGATTATATTTATGGAGAGGGGACGACTACTGTAGAAGCAAAGATCGGGGAAATGTTACGAGAGCAGCAAGCTACAGTAGCAACAGCCGAGAGTTGTACCGGCGGCTATATAGCTCACCGCTTCACGCGTACCCCGGGTAGTTCCGACTATTTTAAAGGAAGTGTGGTAGCATATAGCAACTTTGTGAAGCAACGGGTGTTGGGGGTAGAGGAGAGAGAGCTACAACAATATGGAGCCGTCAGTGAGCCGGTCGTCAAAGCCATGGTCCGGGGAGTGAAGCAGACCGTAGAAAGTGATTATGCGATAACAACGTCGGGCATCGCGGGACCCGGTGGGGGGACCTCCGAAAAGCCGGTCGGGACGGTATGGATCGGTTGGGCTACCCCGGATGCTGTAAAGGCCCGCCGATTTCATTTTAAGCGGGGCCGCTTACAAAATATACATTTAACCCATATGGCGGGGATATATTTGTTGCGTCAAGAGCTGTTAGATTAAGAAAGACGCCCGATTCAGAAATCCATAAAAAATGTGTAAATTTGAAAATCTTCATTCAATTTCCACTCATAAAAATTTTGTTATATGGCTGAAGTAGAATTAGTCATGCCCAAGATGGGCGAGAGCATTATGGAAGCTACTATTTTAAAGTGGTTGAAAGCGGAAGGTGATGAGGTCGAGGAAGATGAGCCTATTTTAGAAATAGCGACCGACAAGGTAGACTCCGAAGTGCCTTCACCCACGGATGGGGTAATAGGAGAGATATTATATGAAGAAGATACTACTGTTGAAGTGGGCGAGCCGATTGCTATTATTAAAACAGAAGGAGAAGAGGAGACCGGGACAGAAGAAGATACGGCCCCGGTAAAAGAGGAGAAAAGTTCGACAACAGCTGCCCAACAAGAAGAGGCAGCGGCGACAGCAACAGCCACAGCTGCTTCTACTGCCACGGCATCTGCCCCTGATACGGACGGAGCTCCTACCAGTATCCCCGCCCGGGACGGTAAGCGTTTCTATTCCCCATTAGTTCGTAACATAGCCGAGACAGAAGGGGTGTCAAAAGAAGAATTACAACAAATTGAAGGAACCGGACTTAACGGGCGCGTGACGAAAAAAGATATCTTGCAATATTTAGAAGAAGGTCGCCCGGCGCAACAAGAAAAAGAAGAAGCGGCAGCTGCATCTCCCACTTCTGGTAAAGCCGCTGTTACTGAAACGAAACGAGCTCCGGCTATCCCGGAAATGAACCCGGAATTGCAGTCGGTCAGCCAAGAGGAGATAGAAGAAAAGTATAAAGGCCAAAATGTGGAGATCCAGGAAATGGACCGGATGCGCCGTAATATTGCTGAACATATGTCGCGCTCCAAAAAGGTCTCGCCCCACGTTACTTCTTTTGTAGAGGCAGACGTAAGTAAGATAGTGAAATGGCGTAACCAGGTTAAAAAGGACTTCCAGGAGCGGGAAGGTCAAAAGATTACTTTTACGCCCATTTTTATGGAGGCGGTTATTAAGGCTATCAAGGATTTCCCGAAGATCAATGCTTCGGTAGAAGGAGATAAGATTGTTATAAAGAAAGATATTAATATTGGTATGGCCGCGGCGCTGCCTTCCGGGCATTTGATCGTTCCCGTCATTAAAAATGCTGATGAGAAAAATCTGCTGGGACTAACGAAAGCCGTCAATGATTTGGCAGAGCGGGCTCGCAATAATGAACTAAAACCCGATGAGATCCAGGGAGGTACATTTACATTGACAAATGTGGGGACATTCGGTAATGAAATGGGTACACCGGTCATCAGTCAACCTCAAGTAGCTATATTGGCTACCGGCGCTATCAAAAAGAAGCCGGTGGTACTGGAAACAGAAGAAGGGGATATGATAGGCATTCGACATCGTATGTTCTTATCTCATTCCTATGATCACCGCGTTATAGATGGGGCTTATGGTGGAGCTTTTGTAAGAAGAGTGGCCGATTATTTAGAGGATTTCAATACAGATCGGGAGATTTAGATAATTTTTGATATATTTGCCCCCGCAATAAAGAACCCTTCACCCATGGACCACTATAAAAAGTTTTTTCGGCTTATTCCCCTCTTAATATTAATAGTTTGTATTTCTTGGAAGGGCTGGGCTCAGCTCGATCATTACCAATTACCTAATGATGAAAAAACGTTGGACCGCACGGCTAATTCGCTGTTCAATCAGCAAAACTACAAACCGGCCCTTGCTTTTTATCTGAAACTCGATTCCCTATCGGAGGAAACACGGCCGGAGTATAAGTACCGTATTGGAGTATGTTACTTGAATACGCGGATAAAAAAATGGGTTGCTATAGATTATTTACTTTCCATCTCAGAGGAAAACCGCGATCGCTTTGATGAAGCATTTTATTATCACTTAGGGAAAGCTTATCATGTTGACTATCAATTTGATAAAGCTATAGAAGCCTATAATAGGTTTTTGGAAAATGCCGGGGGATGGGGCGGTAATAAGCGTAAGAAAGAAGCTCGGCGAGCTATCAAAATGGCAAAAAATGCGAAAGAAATTGTGAAAGATACCGTGGATGTAGAAATAGAAAATTTGGGAGCTACGGTCAACTCGGCTTATATGGATCATACCCCGGTGATCTCTGCAGATGGGTCAGCTATGTACTTTACTTCCCGCCGTCCGGGGAGTATCGGAGGGTTACAAAATATTTATGGAGAAAAAGATACGCTATACGGCGATTACTATGAAGATATTTATGCCTCCATTAAGGTGGGGGATGAGTGGCGAAAACCCGTCAGTATCGGAAGTAACGTCAACTCTTCTGTTCATGATGCTACGATCGGTCTATCCCCCGACGGTCAAGAATTATTTGTCTATCGGAGTGATAGTGTGAAATGGGGTAATATTTTTATTAGTAAGGTAGAAGGTAACACATGGGGACGATTACATAAGCTACCTTCGCCCATCAATACTCAATATTGGGAAGGCAGTGCCAGTATTACTTCCGATGGCAAAATACTTTATTTCTCCAGCAATCGACCGGGAGGCTACCCGGGACAAGATCGGGACATTTATCGCTGCCGCCGATTGCCCAATGGCGAATGGGGAAAACCGGAATTATTAGATACGGCGACGATCAACACGCCTTATGATGATGATGCCCCGTTTAACCATTCCGATGGAAAAACACTCTATTTCAGTTCCAAAGGACATAAAAGTATGGGAGGTTTTGACATTTTTAGAACAAAGGAGACAGAAGAGGGGTGGAAAGAACCTACTAATGTCGGTTATCCCATCAACTCTCCCGATCATGAAATTTCTTTTAGCTTATCGGCTGATGGGAAGCGCGGTTATTATTCGTCGGCTAAACCAGGGGGGTATGGTAGTTTGGATCTTTATGTGGTTAATATGGAACCCAAAACAGAAGCCGTTACTTTGGTAAAAGGTGTGATTACCGGCTGCGAGGAAAAACACCCGGATGCGGAAATTAAAGTAAAAAATAAAGCTAATGGAAAAATTGAGGGGGTCAGTCGCCCAAATAGTGGTACCGGCGAATATCTAGTGGTTTTAAACAAAGGGAAAACTTACAATTTTCAAGTGGCTGCCCAAAACCATGATACCTTTTCCACCACTATTGAAGCCAAAAAAGGCGAGGGATATAAAGAGATTGAAAAAGATATTAAGCTTGAATGCATCACGGCAGCTAAAGATTCTGCAGTAGCCCAGAAAGAAGAAAAAGAAGAAAAAGAGGAAAAAGCCCCGACCAGTCTCAAAGACTCCGGTTTTAAACGGATTCATTTCGACTTTGATAAAGCAACAATAACAGATGAGGCCCGGAAAAAACTGGATCAGCTGGTACGTTTTATGAAAAAGCATGAGAACATTAACATAGAAGTACAAGGTTATACAGATGCCAAAGGGTCCGATTCTTACAATGTTCGTTTAGCAAAAAGAAGAGCCTCGAGTGCTTTAGAATATTTAGTGGAACACAATATTGATCAAGCTCGCTTATCTATAAAATCATTGGGCGAAAAGAATCCCGTAGCACCCAATACAAAGCCCGATGGCTCGGATAACCCCACAGGCAGGGCCAAAAATCGACGGGTAGAATTTAGTATCGGAAAATAACTTAGTATTACTTTTCTGTTTATTGGTTAGTGGGTCGAGGGAACTGATTACTATAAGTATTGAGATATCGCTGACATGGTTAACCAATTAGTCAAATATACTTTTATCATATCGCTGCTTTTAATGGGAGCGATGACGGGAGGGGAAGTAGGGTTTTTTTCGACAGTTCATGCCCAGAATGTCAATAAATTAGAACGAGAAGGGAAACTATATTTTTTAGATGAACATTATTGGGCGGCCCTCCCCAAATATAAGCAACTTCATACGATACAGCCGGATAATCCCCGGTATACTTTTAAACTTGGGGTGTGTTATTTGTATGCTTCCGGCCGATATAACAAGGCACTGCAATTGGTTCGTTCAGCACATAAAAATAAAAATTTATCTCCCTATGTGCATCAGTATTATTACTATATGGGACAGGCGTATCATTTAAATTATGCATTTGATACTGCCCAGCATTATTATAAAAAAAGTCGTCACCGATTAAACCGGCAATTATTTGATAGTGAACTGCTCAATTTTTTTCAAAGAGAAAAGGTGCAGTTGAAAGAGCAAGTGGAGTTGCAAATCAAGATGTGCCGCAATGCCAAGAAAGTCTTAAAAGATACGACAGAAGTGCGGTTAACCGTATTGGATACACCGGTCAACACGCGTTTTCAGGATTACGCTCCTACGCTTCCGCCGGATGGATCGGTGCTAATTTTTACTTCCCGTCGACCGGGGAGCAAAGGAGGACGAAGAAACATACATGGTTTCCCGGATAAACATGGTCGATTTTTTGAAGATATTTATATCACCCAGCAAAGAGGGGAACAGTGGAGTGAACCGGTAGGTATCAGTAATAATATAAATACGGAAGGTCATGACGCCAGTGTCAATATATCGTCGGATCAACAGACCTTGTTGTTGTATCGTAATGATAAAAATCAATGGGGAGATTTGTATAAGAGTACCAAAGAAGCAAATACATGGCAAGAACCGCAAAGAATGGAAGCTCCCGTCAATACAAAAGATTATTGGGAAGGTAGTGCCTGTTTTACCGTAGATGGTCAAACTCTCTATTTTGTCAGCAATCGGCCCGGCGGAGAAGGAGGACGGGATATATATAAAACCAGTAAACAGGGACTGGGAGAATGGAGCACCCCTCAAAATTTAGGACCTGTTATCAATTCTCCCCAGCATGAAGAGGCTCCCTTTATAGATAATAATGAAACGTACCTGTATTTTAGTTCTAAAGGACATAATAGTATAGGGGGTTATGATATTTTTCGAGCGAAAAAAACAGAAGAAGGTTGGGCATCCCCGGAAAATATGGGATATCCCGTTAATAGTACGGGGGATGATATTTATTTTGTTCAATTGGCCGAATCTAACCAAGCCTACTTTTCTTCTGCTCGGGCAGCGGGGAAAGGAGCCCAGGATATTTATTCGGCTATTTTTCCACGTCAACGACGTAAGGCGGATGTCATCGCTTATGTAACCGGTAAAGTACAATCTGATAAACAGTATTTACCCGCTACTATACGGGTCGTAGACAGTAGTGGTGCTATTCATAACCAAGCTCAAACTGATTCGAATAATGTTTTCAAAGTAGCAATTACTCGTGCTGGTCGCTACAAACTCATGGTTTCGCCACAGGATTATGTGTTTGAATCAAGTTCTTTTAGCGTATCAAAGGGGAAAGATACTGCTTCGCCGCCTCACTTACAGAAAGAAGTAGATTTACATTCCGATTCGGTACAGCAGCGTTTAGTACTTCGAAAAATATTCTTTAAGCCGGGCAGAGTTGATTTATCCCCCAGTACGCGCACTCAACTGGATGAATTGATAGCACTAATACAGCGGAAAGCCTCGCTAAAATTGCATATAATGCCAAAGTGGAAAAGAGCAGAAGATAAAGATACTTTGTATCAAAAACGAGAGGCAGCCGTCCGTCAATATTTAGTAGAAAAGAAAGTAAGCGATGAAGATTTTTATATCGGCAAAACGGTGCCGAAGGATTGGGGGGATACTATTTCCACTATTAAAGTAGCTTTACTGGAAGGGAACTTACGGGACTATTTAACGCAGAGCAAATTAACAGAACGATTAGTCGTTAAAACCGATTTTGACTTTCCCCGTATTTACTTTGATTTTGATAAAGCGGTATTATCAGGTCAGGCAAAACAAAAATTAGATAGTGTGTATCAATATTTAAAAACGCATAAGGCTCTACAAATAGAAATAGCCGGCCATACTGATACGGTGGGGTCTAAAACTTATAATCAGCGATTATCTGAAAAAAGAGCTGACGCTGTTGCCCGCTATCTTCATCAGAAGGGAATAAAGGAAAGTCGTTACACCATTAAAGGGTATGGTAAATCCTTGATAAATCGGCATCAGTACTCTCATAAAGGAACATCGAGGGAGGGTCGTCGCGTAGAATTTAATATTTATTTTGGCAGTGATGGAGCCGATCCCCTTGGTACTGTTCAACGGGAGATAACCTTAGAGCAATCTTATTCTTACTCCATATTCAACAGTTATGAAAAAATAGTAAAAGAAGGGCAGGGGCGCATCATCGATGTTACATCACTACCCGAGGGGGTTTATTATCTGGAATATGATAATAAGCGGAAGAAGTTTTTAAAACAATAAATAGGGGTTGAATAGAAATACAGGATGAGCTCGCCCACTGTTTGTAACCTATTACGGTATAAAAGGAACACCCCCTCCGGTTACTTCTTTAAGAATTTTTCTGTACGATTGTCTATATTAAGGTAATAGACTCCTTTTTCTAAGTCAGACAGGTCAACAGATTTAGCTTTCCCTTTTTTAATGAGGTAGCCGAAGCTGTCGTAAATTTCAAAGCGGGCTTTTTCTGAAAAGTTGAGTTTATCCGTTACCCGCTTGGGATAAAAATCAATGGGTTCTTTGTCAGATTTATACTTTACAATATCGGAATAACGATCAACCCCGCCGATGGACCGTTGTTTGATACGATACTTGTTTTTACCCGAGAAGTGAGATACATCACATTCATAATTATTATAACCGCCGGGTCCCTTACCAATGACTTTACAAATTTCTACCCACTTATTGTTCTGATAACGCTCTACAATAAAGGGCTCTTGGTTTTTCTCATTTTTAGTTGTCCACTTTACCTTATCTTTCGTAACCTCAAAAGATACCATATCATAGGTACTTTTGGACCGTAACGCTTCTCCGTTGAGTATTTTGGGTTGACAATCGTCTTTGTGTTTGATCGTGATTTTGACATAATCCCCTTTTTCAAAATCGCTGAGAGGAATCTCAAAAGCACTAGAATTGTGTTCTTTAAAAGGTTCTCCGTTTATGGTGACTTCTTTAATGCAGAAACTGTTCTCACCACTATTATAGGGATTTTGTATATAAATCCCTTCCTCTTGATAAGTCCCATCTAAAGTAATGGTGCCGGCAAAGCTAAAGCTTATACATATAAACAAAAAAAGTGAAACAAGCCAGCTCCTTTTCAGTAGTTGCATAATTTGATTTTTACATTTTATTCTATAGAGTCCGCAAAGATACACAAATATTATGTTCCTCTCCAACCATTTCCACTTCTGATTTTGTCTTATTTATCTGATTTTTTATGGAGATCCTTTATATAGCAATGATTTAAATAACATTGTCTACTTTGTGTTGCTTTGAATTATTATTAACTTTTTCCTCAAAATTAGTAAAAAATATTATTAAAATGAAAAAGGTGTGGGGATATATTTTGTTTTATATGATGTTTGCTCTGTTAGGTTGTGGAGAGGAGAATGGGGGTGTTCATAAAACCACTACATATCAAGAACTAAAAGGGGGACGCTTTGAAGGGGGCACGTTTCGATTAAATGAAAATGAATATTTTCATGACCTGTTCCCTCATGCTATTATCGATGCTACCGGGAGTCGGATAGGTTATCAAATCTACGAGGGACTGGTTAAATTCAATCCTCATGATTTAAGTATAGAGCCGGGTATAGCAAAGAACTGGGAAAAGGATTCCTCGGGCACCTTGTATACTTTTCATTTGCGGGAAAATGTGTATTTTCACCGGGCCCCTTTCTTTGATAATAAGGAGGAGCGTAAAGTGACCGCCCAGGACTTTAAATTTTGTTTTGAACTTTTGTGTAGTGATCATAGTCATGATGCCGGCTATGAACAGACGTTTAAAGGCGTGGTAAAGGGAGCGGAGAAATATCATAAAGCAAGTCGTGATACACCTCCCTCCTATGGAGTGTCCGGTATTAAAGTGTTGGATGATTATACACTGCAAATTAAACTTAAGAAACCTTTTGCTCCTTTTATTTATTTGTTGGCCTCTCCTTTTACTGCTGTTTTCCCGCCTCAGGCATATAAAGCTCGAGGGTTTGATATGCGTATCGGTACCGGCCCTTTCCGGTTGGATACTTTAATTGCTAATAAAAAAGTGGTGTTACTGCAAAACCAGGATTATTATAAATACGACAAGTTTGGTAATCAGTTGCCTTACCTGGATACGATCGAAGTGTCCTTCTTGCCCAGTAAAGAAAAAGAAGTAATGGCATTCAAGAAAGGACAGTTGGATATGATTTATCAATTACCGACGGAGGCGATTATTGAGGTGCTGGAAACGAAAAAAAATGCCCCCCAACATAAACGATATATTCAACAACGGACGCCCGAGATGTCAGTGGAGTATTATGGGTTTTTAACCAGTAAAAAAATATTCTCCAATAAAAAAATTCGAAAAGCATTTAACTATGCTATTGACCGGGAGTATATCTGCGATAAAGTGCTGGGAGGTGAAGTGTATGCTCCCGCTCAACACGGTATTACCCCTCCTACTATTAAAGGATATGACATAAGCACGATAAAAGGATATCATTTTGATACAACAAAGGCCCGGGAACTGTTGGCCAAAGCAGGATATGAACAGGGCAAAAACTTTCCTATCATTACGCTGGATGTTAATGCAGGAGGAGGACGGAATTTAAAAGTGGCTAAAGCCGTTAAAAAACAATTAAAAGATCATCTCAATGTTACCGTGAAGATCAACAAACTGTCCTTAAATGAAAAAATACGGAAGACCAAGCATGGGCAATCACAATTTTGGCGGACCGGTTGGATTGCTGACTATCCCCATCCCCAAAATTTCCTCATGTTGCTGTATGGAGGAAATGTCCCTGCCACTACTGATACAACTTCGTTTCCCAATACTACCCGGTATAGCAGTAATGTGTTTGATAAACTTTATAAAAAAGGGTTACGGGCCACTACAACGGAAAAAAGTTATAAGTACTTTCGCCGGGCTGAACAGAAGGCGATTAAAGAAGCCCCTGTTATTCCGCTATGGTATGAAGAAAGCTATCGTATCTTACAACCTTATGTTCGCCACTTTCCTAATAATGCTATGCAATATCGAGATTTTACTAAAGTTTGGTTTGATTTTAAGTGGGAACAAAAAGAAAAGGGGGCATCTGGTAAACAGGGAAGCAAAACAGCGTTCCTCTACTACTAATAACACCTTTCCATCGATTTAAATTGAAGTAGTAAAGCTCTTAAGGTTGACATGGTGCCTTAGTTATAATTTCAACTTCCGTATTACTATGTTTGCGCTCAGACATGGAAAAAATTAATCAGTGAAGCACCTTTTTTAACAGGGGCGTTATTCGACGGACTGTTTATTGGTTTTAATTACTGGTATAGATAAAACGGTATGCTCTATGAGATATGTGTTACTATTAATCATATTATGGGGATGTCATTGGGGGAGGGCTCAATCCCCGCCGGATACGGTGAAATCACAAGACACTTTACCTCGTTGGGAGGTAGGAGGACAAGCTAATGTCAATTTAAGCCAGGCTACATTTATAAATTGGGCAGCCGGGGGAGAGAATTCGTTTGCCATGATCAGTACAGGAAACGTTTTTGCCAATTACTTTAAAAAGAGATTAAGCTTCATCAATAAATTGGATATGGCCTTTGGTATACTTCGAACGGGCAGACGTGCGATAATTAAAAAGACAGAGGATAATATCGATTTTAGCTCTAATCTACAATATGCTTTTCGGGATGATTGGCGTATTAATGGGTTGGTTAGCTTTGAAACCCAATTTACTAAGGGATATAACTATCCTGATGATTCGACGGTAGTTTCTGATTTTATGGCTCCCGCTTATGGCATTACGGCTCTCGGTATTGATTATCAACCGATCCCCGGCCTTTCTTTAATGTTAGCACCTGTTTCGGGAAAATTTACTTTTGTATTGGATCAAGCGTTAGCTAATGATGGAGCCTATGGTGTAGAGGAGGCTGTAATTGATGAACAGGGTCGTGTAACAGAACCGGGTGAGCGATTGCGAAAAGAGGTAGGAGCTACCTTTGTGGGGCAATTCGACCGGGAAATACTTACCAATGTAAATTTAAGTACTAAAGTAGAGCTGTTCTCTAATTACTTTAACCACCCCCAAAATATTGATATAAGTTGGGAAACCACGTTCAACTTTTCTATTAATAAGTTTATGTCGGCTAATATTTTTACTCACCTGATATATGACCACGATATAGAAATACCCACCTATGAACAAAAAAATGGGAAACGCGTTGTAGTGGGGGAAGGACCGAAAACTCAGTTTAAAGAAACATTGGGTATTGGTGTGTCTTATGGTTTCTGATCCTTACAGCCATTCTTTTTTTCGGAAGTAGAGCAGCATGATAACGGCGATAATCAGCATTACTCCCATAATGGCCGGGTAGCTCCATTTCCAACGTAGTTCAGGCATATAGCTGAAATTCATTCCATATATGCCGGCCAGCCAGGTTAAAGGGATAAAGATGGTAGCTATTATGGTCAATACTTGCATCACCTCGTTCATTCTATTACTTATACTTGACAGGTATAAGTCAATAAGGCCACTGATAATATCTCGTAGTGACTCTACCGTATCCAATACCTGGATGGTATGGTCGTAAACGTCACGAAAAAATAACTGGTTTTCTTGAGTAATGAACGGATTATTGCTACGCCCTATCTGGCTGAGCATTTCCCGCAAGGGCCAAACGGAACGGCGCAAAGCGATGACTTCTCGCTTCATACGATGTATCTTTTCAATTGTTTCTCGCTCCGGATCCTCCAAAAGCTCTTCCTCCAGGTCTTCGATATCATCGCTAAATTTTTCTAATATGGAGAAGTAATGATCGACGATAGCATCGATGAGAGCATAGGCTAAGTAATCACTATCCCCTTCTATTAACCGCTTCCCTTTACTTTTAATCCGTTGCCGGACATGATTGAATACATCACCGGGCTGCTCTTGAAAAGATATGACATAATGCGGTCCTACTATTAAACTAATTTGTTCTACCTGTAATGATTCTTGGGCCTCCTCATAATACAACATTTTTAGCACGATAAATAAGTAGTTATCGTACTCTTCCATTTTCGGGCGTTGGTAGGTGTTGGCAATATCTTCCAGTACCAAGGGGTGAATACCGAATTTTTCCCCGAACGATGTAATAATGTCTACTTCATGTAACCCCTCCACATTGATCCATGAATTGGTCGATTTTCGCTTATAAACTAAACAGTCCGCTACTTCATCTACCGTCTTCTCTTCATAGGTGTCGGGGCCATAGTCAATTACCGAAATCTTAGTAGGGATGTCCCGTTCTTTTCCTACATAAACTACACTACCCGGCGATAACCCAGCTTTCTTTGTAGAAAAAGAGTAAGGACTTGACATAAGAGGAGTTTAGTTGTTATGCCCCTTTAAAATCGGGCTTTTCTTTATTGAGAAATGCTGCTGTCCCGCGATTGAAATCGTCGGTTTCAAAACATTCTGAAAATCGTTCGATTTCTGTGGAAAAGCCGTCCCGTTCGGCATCGAAGTATGCGTTGACGCTATCGATAACGTGAGCTATTGCTACGGGAGCTTGAGAGCTGATCTTGGTAGCGAGTTGTTGAGCCTCTTCCATAAGATTTTTATTGGACGTTACTTTATTAACCAATCCCAAGGTTTGGGCTTCTTGGGCAGTGACTGTGTCGCCGGTCATAAGAAGTTCTAATGCTTTGCCTTTGCCGATCAATTGAACTAACCGCTGCGTCCCTCCATAACCGGGGGTGATCCCTAAGCCTACCTCAGGCTGACCGAACTGGGCTTTTTCATTGGCCACCCGGAGGTGACAGGCCATGGCCAGTTCACAACCTCCTCCCAGGGCAAAACCATTGACCGCTGCTATAACAGGGGTGGGGCAAGCTTCAATGGTATTGAAGGCATGATGCCCATTTTCACTCATGTTTTTACCTTGGCCCCGGTCGTAGTCTTTAAATTCATTGATATCTGCTCCGGCGGCAAAAGCTTTTTCTCCTTCGCCCGTTATAATAATAGCGTGAGTATCGGTATCATTCTCGGCTTCTACCGTCGCTTGACGGAGTTCTTCAATAGTATCCCTGTCCAGGGCATTCATTTTATCAGCCCGGTCGATACTGATGGTGGCAATTCCTTGAGAAATATTATACTTTAAATTTTCGTAAGCCATGAATTAATAACTATTTTAGTTTGCATTAATAGTAGATCAAATATAATAATCCCACTTCGAATACAGAGAGAAATTACCGGATAAATCCTGGTAGAAAATAAGAAAGGGGGTAAAAAACGGATAGCAACTCTACTGCCTATACATTGGTGACTAAAAAACTATAAACGATGTTTTATAAAAAAGGGATGAAGGTGATCATTGGGGGCTTTTTTTTAGGTATATTGGCCGGGGGTGTCACCGGCTGTTTTTTGTTTCGTCCTTCTGTGACGATACAGCCTCTTGCTTCTCACGATATTTTACAAGACCCCTTTAGCTACGAGCCTTCTCTCTCAGCTTTCCAGGAACGCTACAAGCGTTTATCCTTGACTAAAGATACATTGCATAATCGTTATGTACAGGGGCGGATTGATACGCTATATCATTTACGCCATAAAGGTACGCAGCTTTCCTTCTATCAAAGGGCGGATGGACGTCGTCTTTTTTATAATGCTATCATCACTTCTCCGCAATTACCGTTACGGAACGGTGTACAAATTGGAATGCCACGATCGGAATTCAAGAAATGCTTTTCAGATGTGAAACATATCACCGACACTTCCCTTTCTATTCAAGATAAAGAGAATAGAGTAGTGCATCGCTATCACTTTGATAAAGAGGAGTTAACCAAGATAGAGGTGCAGCATTATATAGATTGAGGGGGAAAGTTGTTGTGTTAATGTTGGGTTTTCCCTTTCTCCAGCTCCATTTTGTTGCGGATATAGTTGACGATCTTGTCGGTATTTGTACCGGGGTGGAAAACTTTGTCTACACCCAGCTTTTGCAGTTTGGGTATATCATCGTCGGGGATGATACCACCAGCAATGAGTAACACATCGTTGACGCCTTTATCCTTGAATAATTTTGAGAGTTTCGGGAAAACGGTCATATGAGCGCCGGATAAGATGCTGACGCCTACTACATCGACATCTTCTTGTAATGCGGTTTCGGCGACCATCTCCGGTGTTTGTCGTAAACCGGTGTAAATAACTTCCATACCCGCATCTCGAAGAGCGGATGCGATCACTTTTGCTCCCCGGTCATGTCCGTCCAGTCCTACCTTCCCGATCAATACCCGGATGGGTCGTTCCTGGTTTTTTAGCGTTTCCTTGCGTTCCTCGAGCTTCTTGTCTTTGACATTTTTATCTAAAAATTCGTTCAGCTTATCGACATCAAAGTCATCTTCGATTTCTCCCATTTCATTGATGTCGATGTCGAGCCCCTCCAAATTCTTATTTAACTCGGGCTTTTCTTCTTTGTCTTTTTTATTCTTCGACATTACTTTTGGTTTTTAACTTATTATAAGTTAATAAAAACCCGCCATTTTTGAAATTTGGGAGCAGAATATTTGTGTATAATTTATACGTAAAACGTGTCAAATTGTTTATGACAAGGCAGGGATTAAGCAGGGGAAGAAGAACTTTTGACTTTTGTGATCGCCGTTTCAATACGGGTGCTCACTTCTTTTTGTCCTAATAATGCTATCATCGGGAAAATAGGTGGCCCATGGGGGGCACCGGACAATGCTAATCGTAAAACCGGAAGTATTTGCCCTTTGCCCACATCGTTTTCTTTACAGTAAGTATTGATGGTAGCTTTGATGTTATCGGATGTAAATTCGTCAAGAGTATTGAGTTGTTCTTTTAACCCGTTCAATAAGTCCGGCGTTTGGTCATCCCATTTTTTGTCAATAGTCTTTTTATCGTATTCGGTAGGTCGCTCAAAGAAGAAGAACCCATGTTCCCAAAATTCGGAAACTAAACTGGCGCGCTCTTTAATAAGACCGCATACTTTTTTGGCATATTCTTTATCGTAGGAATGACCTTTTTCTTCGATGATAGGCTTAAACTGGCGGGCCAACAAGTCATTGTCTTTCTTTTTGAGGTATTGTGCATTGAACCATTTGGCTTTGTCATAACTGAACTTAGCCCCCGCTTTTCCGACCCGGTCCAGTGAAAAGGCATTCACCAGTTCATCAAGCGTAAAAAGTTCTTCCTCCGTGCCGGGATTCCAGCCCAAAAAGGCCAGCATATTGGTAAATGCTTCAGGAAAAAACCCTTTTTCGCGATACCCTTCGGTAATCTCTCCGCTTTGCGGATCTTCCCATTGGATAGGGTATACGGGAAACCCCCCTTCTTCAGCGGCTCGCTTACTTAATTTCCCCTTACCGTCGGGTCGCAGAATTAACGGTAAATGGGCAAAGGTGGGGATCTGGTCTTCCCAATCCAAAAATCGATATAGTAAGATGTGGATGGGAGTAGAGGGTAACCATTCTTCACCACGGATCACATGAGTGATTGCCATACTGTGATCGTCGACCACATTGGCCAGGTGATAAGTGGGCCACCCATCGGATTTCAGTAAAACCTTGTCATCGAGTTCTCCACTGTGAAACTTTACCCAGCCCCGGATCGCATCCTTGACTTTAATTTCTTCTTTACGGGGTACTTTGATGCGGACTACATATTCATCACCACGTTCCAACCGTTTTTCAACTTCATCTTGGGGTAAAGTAAGAGAGTTGGTCATGTAGGAGCGCGTTACAGCATTATATTGGGGATTGGGAACATTTTGCTTTTTCATATCTTCCCTCATCTGGTCGAGCTCTTCTTCTGTGTCGAAAGCATAATAGGCATGACCGGCTTCGATCAATTGTTCGACAAATTGTTTATAATGGTCTTTCCGCTCTGATTGGCGATAAGGCCCGTAGTCTCCTTCATTGAAGGGACTTTCGTCGGGGGTCAGTCCACACCATTGTAAGGCTTCTTTTATGTAATCTTCTGCTTGGTCTATCGCGCGGGACTGGTCCGTATCTTCTATTCTTAATATAAATTGTCCATCGTGTTTACGGGCATAAAGATAATTGTATAAAGCTGTGCGGACACCGCCCATGTGGAGGGGACCGGTAGGACTCGGAGCAAATCGTACACGTACATTCGAACTCATAATAATTCGGTTTTGGGGCAAAGGTAGCAAAATAACAGAAAACCGATTACCGAAAAGGGAGGAAAGCTGAAGTTTTACTATTTAAGAAGATAGCCCCGGGGTAAGAAATTAAAATTGGGAAGTTTCTCAAAAGGGGGATTATAAGAAAAAAGAGGACTGGAATCTTATAGCATGATCCGCTGATAACAAAGGGGAGATCGTATTTAATAACTAAGGAAAAATCCCTAACTTTGCGGGAAACACAAGCGTTATGAAACTGGTTTCTTTTCAAAAAGACGGTAAAGTCAAGGCAGGAGTGCTGATCGAAGGGCAGATCTATCCTTTCAACGAACTGGATGATAATTTGCCGGGTCGGCTATTGGAGTGTTTACAAGATTGGGGGAAGTATTCTGAAATGCTACGACAGCATGAAAACGCTATCAAAGCGGGAGAAGTTGAACCGGAGGCTTATCGTCGCCAAGACTTAACATTATTAGCGCCACTTCCCTCACCGGTTTCGTTGCGTGATGCTTATGCTTTTCGGCAACATGTTAAAACAGCGCGAGCCAATCGAGGAGCTTCAATGATTCCCGAGTTCGATCAATTTCCTGTTTTCTATTTTACCAATCATAATGCAGTATATGGTCCGGGCCCTGTTTCTTGTATGCCGGACCACTTTCGGAAATTGGACTATGAGTTAGAGGTAGCTGTTGTCATCGGAAAAGCCGGCAAAAATATACGGGCAGAGGAGGCTGACAAACATATAGCCGGTTATATGATTATGAATGACTTGAGTGCACGCCAGTTACAAAAAGAGGAAATGAAGTTAAATCTGGGACCGGCTAAAGGAAAGGATTTTGCTAATGTATTAGGACCTGTTATGGTAACGCCCGATGAGTTAAGCGACTATAAAACGGAGCCCCCATCCGGGCATACCGGTGTTAATTATGATTTGACTATGAAAGCATTTGTTAACGGAGAGCAAATTTCAGAAGGGAATATGGGAGTGATGGATTGGACGTTTGCAGAAATTATTGAGCGGGTTTCTTATGGCACCCCTCTTTACCCCGGTGAAGTGATCGGGTCGGGAACCGTGGGAACCGGATGTTTATTAGAAGTGAATGGAACGCGCCGTCGAGAAAATCCCGATTATAAGTCCCAATGGTTGCAACCCGGCGATGAAGTGCGGTTGGAGATCGAAAAATTGGGAGCACTACAAAACACACTGGAACAGGAAGATACCGATTATTCACTGTTGGATTTAAAGAAGGAAACTCAGGAAACTAAAAAGAGTTAAATAGTTTATGGCCATTATAGATCCGAAAGAAGCAACGACCCGTGAGGTATATTTGAATATGGTTAGTACTGTCGCCCCCCGGCCGATCGCTTTTGCCAGTACGGTAGATAAGGAGGGAAAAAACAACTTGGCCCCTTATAGTTTTTTTAATGTATTTGGCCCCAATCCCCCGATTGCGGTTTTTTCGCCGGTACGTCGGGGCAGTGATGGCACTGTTAAAGATACCTATCGGAATTTACAGGAAATAGAAGAGGTGGTCATCAATGTGGTAACCTATGATATTGTGCATCAGTCCAATGTTTGTAGCACTGAATACCCCTATGGAGTGGATGAATTTGAGAAGTCAGGATTAACGCCGGTGGAATCGGAAAAAATACGTCCACCACGGGTAAAGGAGTCGCCGGTTAATTTTGAATGTAAGGTAAACGATATTATTGTGACGGGTGAAGAAGGAGGAGCGGGGAATTTAGTGATAGCAGAAATTGTTTTAATGCATTTGGAAGATCGATTATTTGATGAAGAGGGCTATGTCGACCCCGATGAAATTCGTTTAGTGGGTCGTATGGGGGGGTATTATTACTCTAAAGCTTTTGATGACAGTGTTTTTCAAGTGGTGCGCCCGAGGAAAAAATTAGGTATCGGTGTTCATCAGATGCCCGATGAAGTCCGGTATAGCGAAGTATTAAGCGGTAATGACTTAGGGCGATTGGCTACCATACAAGAATTACCCGAAGATGAAGCGGTAGAAGAGTATATCAACCATGATCCTAAATTGGCGACCTTGCTCCATGAAAACGGGAGTGATACTCAACAATTAACATACAAGTTACACGAACATGCTCATAATTTATTAGAACAGGGACATGTCCAATCAGCTTGGAAAGTCCTTTTAGCTCCAAAATCTATAAAAGAATAATGACACAACAACGACAGCTTTCCGAACATGAACAAGTCAGGCGTGAATCACTTCAAAAAATAAGAGAAGCGGGTATCGATCCCTACCCGGCGGAGTCTTTTGATGTGAATGTAACAGCTGAAAGTATCCATCAACATTATCACCGCCGGAAGATGGATTATAAGACAGTGAGTATAGCGGGGCGATTAACCGCTCGCCGTATTATGGGCAAGGCCTCATTTGCTGATTTGCAAGATGAAACAGGGGAGATACAGCTCTTTTTGAAACGAGACGATCTTTGCCCGGATGAAGATAAGACGATGTACAATAAGTTATTCAAGAAATGGCTGGATATCGG
>CAZIGO010000005.1:0-1609 GCA_964538595.1 uncultured Chitinophagales bacterium
ACAACAACCAATATTGCATACTAAATACCAAATACCGTAAGCCCGTTAACAGCAATATATATCCTAATGTAGTCGCTTGAAAGTTTCGTATAATTTCAATGTATTGCTCTATTTTTCGGAATTTTTTCCAACGATGTATCCAGCGGGGCAATAATTGAACATTAAAGTATAGATAAAGAATCGCAGTCATAAGCAAGAGGCCGGCTACAAACATCAATAATTCTATGTATAAGGGTACTGACATATATTGAGATATATAAAAAATAGCCCCCACACCTCCCATACTACCCACTATAATTAATTGACTGATAATACCAATAAATGTCAGGGAGAGGGCTTTAGACCGCGATATTACATCAATAAAAAATACCCGGCCAATATACTCACCGACCCGGTTCGGCATTATAGATGACAAGGTAACCCCTCCTAATACCCCTTTACAAGCATTAAATAACGAAATTTCAGCGCTCTGTCGTATAATGACTTGCCATTTATATGTTTCAATACCCCAATTAATCATCATCAGCAACAAAATGAGGCCCAACAAGATCAAATTGTCCAACCGGATAGTATCATCTAAGTGTTCATAAAGGCTTTGCCAGGAATGGTCGTAGAAAACTTGCTTATAAAGCGCCCAAAATAGTAGACAGAATAAAACAAGCTTCAAAAGGATGTTAAAGAAATGCTTATATTTATGATAGAACTGCACAGATTAATAAGTAACTTCAAAAATAAACCCCCTTATATTTCAAAAAACCAACAAAATACTACAACCATTATTGGGATTGACCCGGGAACGCGGGTAATGGGTTATGGCGTTATTCGAAAAAATAAGAAAAAACCACAACTCATTAACTTTGAGGCTATAAAGATCCATCCCCTTTCCAAACACAAACGCCTTCAAAAGATCTTACAGGTAACGGAGGAACTGATTAACCACTTTGCTCCAGATGTTATGGCTATTGAAGCTCCATTTTTTGGTAAAAATGCTCAATCGATGTTAAAACTAGGACGCGCGCAGGGAGTAGCTATAGCCGCCGGACTTAATAAGGATTTACAAGTTTATGAGTATGCCCCGAAAAAGATCAAAATGTCCATAACCGGTTCTGGGTATGCTTCGAAAAAACAAGTCGCCGGCTTATTACAACAATTGCTGAAATTTAAAGAAATGCCGCAATTCTATGATGCCACCGATGGGTTAGCCGTAGCCGTTTGTCATAGCTTTCAACAAAATAATCTCCCTGGAACAACGGGAAAGAAAAGCAAAGGTTACAAAAGTTGGAAAAGTTTTATAGAAAATAACCCAGGACGAGTTAATGATTAGTTTTCCAGATTATCGTTAATATCAGTAGCGATCTGTTCAAACTGATCTTCTGAAAGCTGTACTCGCGGTTTACTAAAATCTATATCATGTATATGATTAATGGGTATCAGGTGAATATGGGCATGGGGAACTTCCAATCCAACGACCGTCATTCCAACCCGTTCACAATCTATTGTTTTATCGATAGCCTTCCCCACTTTTTTACTAAATAAAAACAAACTTTGATAAAGTGGATCTTCCAAATCTAAAATGTAGTCTACTTCTTTCTTGGGAATCACAAGGGTA
>CAZIGO010000005.1:1619-12803 GCA_964538595.1 uncultured Chitinophagales bacterium
GGGTATGTCCCCGGGCCAGGGGATTGATATCGAGAAACGCATAATGATGATCATCCTCCGCCACTTTATAGCTTGGTATCTCTCCTTCTATAATCTTAGTAAAGATAGTACTCATCGTATAAACTTCTTATACACTTATATCCAGTACTTTAAGGCGGACGGTACCGGTCGGGACATCAATTTCAGCAACTTCGCCAGGGGCTTTACCAATGAGGCCCTTAGCGATAGGAGAACTTAACGAAATTTTCCCTTTTTTTACATTCGCTTCCGAATTGGCGACCAATTGGTACGTCATGGTTTGATCATTGTCCAAATTCTTTAATTTTACGGTCGTTAAAGCCCGTACCTTAGAAGTATCAATATTTTCTTTGTTTAATACTTTAGCATTGGCCAATGTTTTCTCCAACTCCTTTATTTTACTTTCCAACTTATCCTGTTCATCTTTGGCAGCGTCATATTCTGCATTCTCAGAAAGATCCCCTTTTTGACGAGCTTCGTCAATTTTACGAGCTATTTCCCGCCTTCCTTTTGTTTTAAGCTCTTTCAACTCTGCCTTAAGTTTTTCCAAGCTTTCTTTGGTAAAATAGGTTTTCTCACTCATAGTTTCAAATATTTTATTAACGTAAATTTGAATGGATGATAATATTAACACTTATCACAATGAAAAGGTTCCAATTCACTGATAAAATGTGAACAAGGAGTGTTATAAATTAACGCGGGCCCCGACAGTAAAAGTACCTCCAAAAATAGTTGTACTCCGATAAGAAATATCAATACCAACCTCAGGAATCGTTTCGTTTTTTTCTTCGGTTTTTTCTTCCTCCTCTCCATTTTCTGAGGAGTCCCCACTTTTTGATTTTAAAGGAATATTAGCCGTTATACCGGCACTCAATCCTGTATAAGCTAAATAGCGCCGTCCATTTTCTTCTAATAATCCTTTTTCAATTTTATAACCGATGCGTCCCATGAACATTTCTTTAAAAGCATATTCAGCACCTAACCCCATCTGATCATTCATAAAAGAATTGGACGTAAAGTTCCCTACTAATGTGAGGCGGTGAACATTCTGGAATAAGAAATCATACGAACCGCCGATATTCAGTAGTGAAGGCATTTCAAATACTTCCGAGCGTTGTTCTTGAGTCATATCATAATTCCCGGACGGGGCTTGACCTCTAAATGTTAAACCTGTACCGGTATACCGCATAGGAGTACCTACATTACGGAGTGAAATGCCAAATTTAATGTTGTCCTTTGGACCAGTCACATATTGTACACCAGCATCCAATGCTACACCTGTAGCGCTTACATCAGCAATTGATTGGTGAATAGCCCGAACGGTTAATCCGCCGTGAATACTATTAGAGAAGGAACGAGCATAACTGAGTCCCAGATTTATAAATTGAGGATTAATTTTTCCTAAGCCTCCCCCCGGTTGACTAACAGTTGTTCTGTCAAACTCACCAAAGCTAACTGCCATTATATCAATACCCAATACACCTTGTTTACTGGTATGTTGGGATATACCTAAGGAATTGAATGTAATACCTGTTCCCATCAACCAACGAGTGTGCGATAATGAAACCTGTGTTCCCGGGGAAAAAGCCAACCCAGCTGTATTAATACGCGTCGCCTCAATACCATTGACCATTGAAGTATTTAGACTATGTAATCCTGAACTTCTTGCCCATGGATTAATCAATAATTCGGTAGCTCCCGCTTGACCTCTGCGGTCCGGATTACCTGCTAAGGCCATTCCGGTTAACAGGAAAGTAACAAAAAATAACGCAATGCTTTGTTTAATTATTTGCATATCACAATGCTTTTTAGAATGTACTTAAGTCAGTGGGTCGCATAACACAGAAGAACTTCAACACACGCTCCTCTCCTAAGTCAGGAGCATTTACATGGATGAGGTAAATGCCACTGGCTACAGGCACATCCCTTTGATTAGTAAGATCCCAACTTAGTGTATTATCAACACCATCCTTGGCCGATGATGTATTATCGCCAACAGAACGCTGAAATTCGCGTACTAATGTACCTTTAACAGTAAATATCTTGACCTCTGCATTGGAAGGTAAGTTGGTAATTTTAACTTCTCGATCCAACTGACCGGACTCATAAGGAGAATAAGAATAATACGGGTTCGGTACAACATGCATAGAGTCAAGAGCATTCTTGGCCACTTTCTGTAGCCCGGTGTCTACCGCATAATCTGAAGTAGAGAAGGTATACAAGGGTAGATTAGAATTACGATTACCCACCGCATATTTTTTATATGGTTGTGCTAGGCGGAGTTTTACCCGTGCTTTATTGGGAATTATTCCCTTACTGGTAGAAAGCAGTTCCGATCCTTCTTCAAGACGAGGAGCTCCTACCCAAGTAGCTTGACTGTATACAGAACGAATTTTTTGGTAGCGCTTCTTATTATCATGACTATCAATAGCATGGTACATTAATTTATCATGGATATCGCTACACCCATCATAAGTAGAGTTCATCACATAAATGTAATGTTCACCCGCTAACACATTTTCTTGCGTGGGAGTAGTTTCACGACTTGTGGGATTCCAGATCATATCTCTCCCATTATCTGAACCATAGCGAGAATCTTCAGCAAACATTATATTCAACCGCTCACCCGTTTCTAAATTAATCGCATAACCCGGGAACCAAGAAAATCCTTTGGTTCCTGTGTAATCTCCATCTTTTGTCCAACTGGAATCCATACGTAGGGCACAATTCGTTTCATTGTGCTCAGAAAATAGAGAATCATGGTGAGCTTCCACCACTACACACTTAGACCAGTTAGATTTATTAGGAGTTAGTACAACATCTACATTAGGCACCCCATCCAAACTGACCGTATCTTTTACTCCCTGTAAAGCAGGCGCCATACGACCTTGTGAACTGTCTGCATTACAAAGCGCATAGGGGGTCCAGCTTCCATTTATTATTTGCTCATATGCTTCTTCACCAGGAGAAGCTTCAATCCAATCTTTCTCACTACCCTCTTCAAAATTGAGTCCACTCAACCAACTTTGTAAACCTTCTTTATATTGAATTTCAGCATCTAAAAATCCTCTTTCATTCGGATTTTTAGAAGGAGAGGGAACTTGATACATACCAACAAGTAAGCCCCATTTTTCAATAACCTGATTATAGGGTTTATTTATAGCCCGCTTAGAATAGATACTTTCACCGGTTTTTAAGTTGGTCAGTTTCCACTGGGAAGATTTGTCTACTTTATAATTTGGAACAGAAAAGTTGACGGTATCTTTAATAGCTAATCGAAACTTTGCATCAGGCACTTGGGTGGGATCAAATATCATTACTTCCACCGGCGCGTTATTCGGTTTATAAACCGGGTGATCTACGCTATTATTTTGCAAAATGCGAAGTTCTGTTGTGTCAGTAATTTCCAATATTTGATTACCATTCCCTTGCCCCTCTATTCGTTTAACTTTCGGTGCATCGCCATATTCCGCATTCAATTTCATACCGCCATTTTGACCGTGGATCATATGAGGTTTAGCAGAATAAGTACGTACATTATTTACGCCTTCCAAATACTCAATTTTCTGTCCCGGTAGTGAATCGTTAGGAGAAAATTTCCTGTACCTATTGGCGGCATAGGCTACAGCAGTAAAATAATATGTTTTATGGTTCACTAACCCCCGGTCACCAGCAGCAAACAGATCATTAGTAATTTCAAAGGTACGACGAATACCTTTATTGGCACTATTTACCTGTAATTCAGGGACTAACTCTCCAATTGTCGCATTCTCCGTCCAATTTACCAATTTTTCAAGTGAATCCTGGCGATCAATTTGAGCCACCAACCTTGATTTATCAGGATCGCCTAAATCCGTAACAGATACTTCTTTATTTTTTACCTGATAAATTTTATAGCCTTGAAATATGTAAAAAGAATCCTTGGGCGATATATTTTGATTACTCTCTTTAGCTAAACGTTCCACTTCTGCTTTGACCTTAGGATCCACTTGCTTATAGGATTCAGCAAAGTTATTAGAAGTGGAATCATTTTTAAGAGATAAAATTAGCTTTTGGTTCATTTCACGTATGTTTAAGGTAGGAGCGTCGGGACCACTGATCAATTGGAAGTTGTTGTCGAAAAGTGCCTGCGCCTTTCGATCAGCAATTTTGATATCCTGGAAGGAAGGACAAGGGTAATTCTGATCCGGTACCCAAACCACGCCTATCGTCACATTATTAACAGCACCGGGTTTTAATGTGAAAGGGCCGGAAGACTGTAAATATCTTCGATCAAACGGTTGATTATCCTCCGAACATTCTGACCATCCCGGCTCATCAGGAGGACTAGGAAATATGTAATCACATTTTTTTCTTCCACCATAACCATTCCCTCCACAAGTAAAGGGAGTACCATCTTTCCAGGTTCCGGTCATATATCCATAGTAGTGAGCAGCACTGGTCGGGTTACCGGTCTGACTAAAATCGTTATTATAATATAAAAAGGTAGACATACCCAACCTTACCGTTTCCCCACTATCTCCTTTATTAGGAGCGCGGGGTCCTTCGAAAAAGTCTGTTCCCACCATAGGAACTTCCTCACCATAGTTAGGTGAAGTAGGGCCATCAACTTTATCTCCATTATAACAAATACCCAAATCAGTAGCGGTATCACACCCGACATAGTCATCATCAAAGGCGCCAAGATCGGAATCCACCCATTGAGCAATAAATGTACTGTCCAAGGTAGTAGACCCTCTGTTAATTAACTTATAGCTATAAAATGTCATGTTATTTAGGGCATCATTAGTACTAAAAGCAAAAGCGCGAGCTTGTATCTCAATACCAATAGGTTGGGCACTGGTTTCGGTATGGATGTCTCCTTTATCATTATATACCCACCAAGCCAGCTGATCAGGTCGTGCTCCATGCCAACCCGGCCGGTCAGCCAAAACAGGGTAGTCTCCCTTAGACGGTTCATATATTCCATTATCATCAGTATCCTTAAAAGGGGCTAATGAATAAGATCGACTATTATACTTATCATCTAACGTAATGTTAGGATTACCTTTTGCAGGCCAGTTTAATACAGAAGGGGGAATACTATTATCAATGGATCCATCCTGGGCATCTTGTATAAAATCGTGCCAAGGGTTTTCTTGATCATCCGCATTTTGATTCAATATAAACATCTTATCCCAAGATTTACACTCATCAGAGGTGATGGAAGCATTGTTATCCAAAGGACCCGGCCAAAAATCAACACCACTCTGCCGATAGGTCTGCGCCGCCAATTTCAATTGCCCGCCGGGATCAATACCGCCTACCCAAACAGCACTCGCAAACATAGACGAAACATTCCCATCTGCCGGAACAAAATATTCTGCATTACTACTCAAGTCCCACCACATATCGCCACCGTTATGTATAGTAGCTCTTACATTGTTAATATCTAATTGAAAGGAAGCCGTAGGATTATCACAGTTCGCCATTAACTCTTGAGAAGCCGTTTTATTGGTCGTATTTTGCAAACTATCCGGTATATTAATATTTTCCCGGGCTTCCGTACAGAAGCTGACCAAGAGTAAAAATGCCAGCGTTATTTTAATGTTTTTAAAGCTCATGACTTTTAAAACTTTCTTTTAGAAATTTACGATAGCCCCTAACCTTATCCTTCGCGGCATACCATAATGCGGATTTCCACCTCCTAACACATAATTTCGCATTTTGATAGCATATAAATCCCGGAAGGATTGGGGATCGAGCTGTTGTTTAGTAATTTGTTGTCCTTTGGCAGAAGTTAAAAACCCATCATCACTGGGGGAACCGGTATAGGAGTAAACCCGAAGTGTATTACGGTTATTCAACAGGTTTTCTACCTTCAAATAAACATTTAACCCTAAACTACTACCGGCATCCTCTTCTCCACCGCCAATATTAATATCAAAATTTTTATCCAGGCGCAAATCAGTCCGAACCGACCAAGGAAGTCGTGAACCATTGGGGTCCCCTTCCAGATTCGCACGACCCGCCACACCGATCTGAGGAGCTCTTGTAGGAGCCGAATACTGGGTATAGGGAACGCCTGAACCAGCTTCTATTCTCAGGTTCGCTCCCGCATCAGCAAATATCTTTTTCCCAAACCAGCGCGGACCATCGTATTCGGAGCCTCCTTTAAACCGGTAATCCAAGACAGTAGTTATGGAGTGACGTTGATCATAATCTAATGGGATTAAAAATCGCACATTGGGATTTTCAGTATTAACTAAACTACTCTGGGCAGTTTTATTGGAACCTGTTCCCTTCGCAAACTGCAATGTATAATTAGTCAACAATTGAATATTATTGGTACGCCGCAGATCGTAAGAAAACGTCATTCCTTTCACATTACCAAAGTCAATATTACTAAACGATACATAATCCGTGGGATAAGCATAACGAACCCGGTTAAGCTGTATCATATCACGAAGTTCCTTATAGAAACCGGAAATAGACAACGCAGAAGAACGACTTAGTTTTTGTTTAAACCCCACCTCGTAATCGATGGTTTTTTCCGGCTTTAAGTTAGGATTGGGGGTTCGTTGTGTAGAACGCTCTTCCAAGAAATAATAATGATAGGGAGTAGCTATATTTCTCCCCTGCGGCCGTTGGGTCTTCACATCGTAATGAGCAAAGAAAGTAGCTTCATCAGAAATGGGGAAAGAGAAAGCAATACGCGGCATAACACTTACTTGGGGCTCATAATCTTTAAAGGAATTATCAGGATTAAACTCTTCATCTTTTATACTGACATCCGGATTTACCAAATAAGGCTGAATTTCACCCTTTGTAGTAGCTTGCTCAATCACTTCAGGGTCATTGACTTCTTCTCCATTCACGTCATACCAAGTATCCCCTTTCCGGTAACCTACTACCTCTTCTGGATCTTGGATATCATCGACATATACTTTATAATCATTGCCGATATTGCCGGGATGTGTTACACTTTCACCGGCCAATTCATCAACTTCAGCAACCGTATTAATATCGTACAAGGAGTACTTATCCTTTAAAACTTTGGTGTTAGCATCATAACGATCAACGCGTAGCCCTACATTAAAGATAAGATCTTTAAAAGTAAATTTATCTTGTACATAACCGGCCACATAAATGGGACGAAAAGCTCCCACGGGTCGTGTATAAACACCATCTTCCGTTTTTTCAGTAAAGAAATCATTAAAACTGGGTTGATCTTTTAAACGATCTCCTGTATGATCATATCCTCTGTAGAGGGCAAACCGATTACCATCATTAAGAATCTCATCGGCCGAGAACATATCCATGGAATATTCTGACGGAGACAAGCTATCAACATCTATCAAATTTTTGCTTTTTAGCGACATCCCCAATTTCTTCCGCAATTGCTTATCAAAATAGTTATGATCACTGGCTACATATTTTCGGTCATATATAATAGAATCATTTACGCCAAAAGCCGGGTGAGGTTCATCATGTTCATATTTTTTACCATCAATAATCAATGTGGGATCCGATTTATCCAATGACTCAATCTGCTCATTAGCTAATTGTCGCATATGATCCCACAGACCGACGGGACTTATTTGATATTCCCGGTCCGTTCGTTGCTCATACTCTATACCGAACTCAATCTGGTGAACATTACTTTTCTCTTCACTACCAGAAATATCCAAGTCGACAGAACCATTGATAGAAAAGCGTAATTGAGTATTATCCTTGTCAATACCGTAACCATTATATTGTCGACCGGTATTATACCACAGGGAGTATATATTGGCCGGCCGAATACCATTGGTCAACGCGTTTCTTCCTTCTATACTGTTTTTACTCGCCGGCGTTCCCAATATATCGTAATATTGTTCTGTATATCGAGCCGCTAGAGGATTGTGAGAGGAGGGCTCAAAATCAATCCGAGAGGGATTGATATCCTCCATGACGTAATTACTCTGGTTACCCGTGGCTGTATCAACACCCGGCGCAAAGCTGGGTTGATATTCCGTTTTAAATTTCCCTACATGCCCATATCGAAAGAAGTTAGTGCCATGGATAGGATTGTACTCCTTCTTATTAACACGACTATAATCTAACTGTACTGAATAGAAAGCATCTTTAATTACAGAAGTAGCGGCGCCTCCTTCTTCTCCATCTTCTTCTTGCTTCCCACCCGTTTGAAATCGTTGCGTAAAACGCCCAAAAACCCGCCAGTCCAGAAGTTGATTCCGTGGATTTCCGGAAGGGTTAAATAAAGAATAACTTCGTACATATTCATTAAAGTCGGAGTAACTCAATTGCCCGCCCAATGTTACATCAATTAGATCGGTAGGAGAGTAATCAATTTTCGAACTTAATGACAGATCATGGCGCCTCACATTACGTCGATAAGGGGTCTTTCGGAGCGGATCTTCCACTACTTCTCCATCTTTACCAATAAAGCGATCTTGCGATACAAACTCTGCACTTCTCACGAGACCTGATCCGTTGGGGTTTCGTCGTAGCGGATACTTTTCTAAAGAATCCAATACTTTATCCTTTACGGAATATACCGAATAATAAGGAGGCTTAGGATCTTTCCTGTATTTATATTCACCCGCTACAAAAAAGCCCAACACCGCTCTCTCTCTGTCCTCCTCATCTTCTTCCCCCTCTACTTGTTCGGTAATGATTGGACCTGACACATTACCCCCGATCAAATTATAATTATAAGGATCCAAGAATTTAGACGTTTGGGCTTCCAACCCACCGTTAAATTCTTTTGAAGCTCCTTTTGTTGTTATATTAATAATGCCGCCGGTCGCATCCCCATATTTAGCCGGCACGCCTCCAGTCACAGTAGACATCTGCTCAATAGCACTCTGGGGCAAAGCATCAGAACCCCGAATTTTAATACCATCTATATATACCTGGTTAGCATCTGTTCGTGATCCTCTAAAGTTAAGGCCACTGCCTTCTGACCGTTGAAAAACACCGGCACTGGCTGAAGCTATATCACTCACATCACGCTGAGGCAACTTCTCTACCTCATCTGCTGTCATTGTCTGTTGTACTTTCGCTTGGTCTTTTTGGAAGAGAGGTTTTTTATAACCTTTCACTTCCACTTCCTCTAACTTCACTCCTTTTGATATTTTTACATTAACAAATACCGTTTTATCCGCCGTTACCACTACATCTGTTATTTTCTTGGGCTGATAACCGACATAAGTGACTTTTAAATCATATTTGCCGGGATCTACCGGTTTTATAGAATATTCTCCATTCATGTTTGTCGTTGTCCCTCCTTGCATGGAACCGCCGGAATAGATACGTACATTAGCAAAAGGGATAGCCTCTCCCGACTCTTTATCTATAATTTCCCCCTCTATAGCTCCCGCTTGAGCCAATACCGTTACATAACTGAATAGCGCTAACACTGTTAAAATTATTGACCTCATAGGAAGTTTTTTTACTATGGAAGAATTTTAACCCTCAAATTTAAAGATAAATTACAATGACACAAAATAATTCTAATAAAAACATCTTTTTTAATCGATTATACAATTGTAATTGATATTTATATCAGCGCTTAATTGTAACAAAAAAGTAATAAGTTTTGCAATGGTCTGCCAACTAAAAAGAGCATCTTCCCCTTTTAATTGAACATTTGTTAGTCTTTAATGAGAATCCGGGTTATTGAAGGGCCGAAAGTTTTTGCAAGAAAGGTTTTTTTCGGCGCCTGGAAAGCAACACCTCCGATCCATCGGCCATTTTAATATATCCTCCTTCTTTTTTTATATACTCTTTGACAAACTTCAAATTGACTAAATGAGATTGATGCACCCGGAAAAAGTGATGCTCTTTCAACAATGATTCGAAGTGTTTAATTGTTTTAGAAACTAACACCTCTTTTCCCCCTTTTAAGAAAAAACGGGTGTAGTTATCTTCAGCTTCGCAGCGGATGATATCATCGAGTTCCACAAATTTCTGGCCTTTCATCGTCGGTAAAGCGATCTTCCGGAAGGAAGTTTCCTGCTGCAATTGCTCCATCAAATGGGAAAACTTATCATAAGTAGTATTTTGCTTTTTATCTTTTACACGCCGAATGGCGGCTTGTAGTTTCTCTATATCAATGGGTTTGAGCAAATAATCAAGAGCGGCAAACCGTATTGCTTTAATAGCATATTCATCATAAGCAGTGACAAATATAATTTCAAAATCGATATGATGGATCTTTTTTAATAAATCAAACCCCGTTTCTCCCTGCATTTTAATATCCAAAAAGACGACATCCGGACGCTTTTTTGAAATAATAGATTGTCCTTTTTTTACATTATCCGCTTCTCCGACGATATCGAGTTGCGGGCAATGATTTTCTATAATATTTTTCAAATTTTGACGAGCCTTATCTTCGTCATCTATAATTACACCTTTTAACATAAGAATGTGGTTTATGTTTCCCAGGTCAGCGATTCGGGGATATAGATTTTTACTCGTGTGCCTTGCGGTTTCCCTTGTTTGTCCTGTAAATCCATAATATCAACGGTTAATTCTTGCTCTTTTAGTTGAGCCAACGTCTCTACACGCTCTTTTGTCATCTTCATCCCTTGGGGTTTATGCCAATAACTACTTTGCGCTCGCCATTTTTCAGCTCTTTGTCGACCGACCCCGTTATCTTGTATTGTACAAATTATATACCCTTCTTCCAAAGAAAATTTGATGATCAACTGACCATTACGATCAAACTCAGGATCATTAACTAAATTCTTCAAACCATGGCTTATAGCATTTTCCACATAAGGTTGCAGCAATAATGGAGGCAAATAAGTAAAATCAGCATCAATGGTTTCATCTACCTCGATATGGTAAGTAAATTGATTGTTTAACCGGGATTGCTCGAGATCAATATATAATTGTAAAGCTTTAATCAATTCACTCAGGGAAACTTTATCACTTTTGGATTGCTCTAAATTAATACGCATCAAATCGGAAAAAGTAGACAAGTATCGATTTGCCTGTTGTTTATCATTATTGTTTATATAATGCTGGATAGTATTCATAGCGTTAAAAATAAAATGAGGATTCATTTGCGCTCGTAATGCTTTTAACTTCAACTGATCCATTCGCCGCAAAAGCTTATTCCGCCGTTTGATATTCAAAATACTAAAATAGTATATGCCGGCCACCAGGCAAAGCGTA
>CAZIGO010000005.1:12856-13511 GCA_964538595.1 uncultured Chitinophagales bacterium
CCCCTCCTTTGAACCAAGCTGTGGCCCAAAAGGGTTTCTCAATCTGGAAGTGATAAGTAGCGGGCTCACTCCAAATTCCTTCATTATTACGAGCTTTGACCATAAAAGTATATTCTCCCGGCGGCAGGTTGGAAAAATTGACGGTTCTTTCTCGAGTAAGGGAAGTCCAGGATGGCTGGAAGCCTTTCAGTTTGTAGGTAAACCTTAACCGGTGAGGGTTGGTATAACAAAAACCGGTATACTGAAAAGTCAGATAGTCTTGATCATAGTCCAGCTTTGCTTGAGAAGGCAATGAAGTATCACTAGTATTAAGGGTAACACGTTCTATTATCACTCTCGAGGGAGTTGTATTCTTTTTATAGGCTTCGTGATCAAAACGTATCAGTCCATCTATAGTTCCAAACCAAAGATGTCCATTTTCATCACGAATGGTAGCATCATTATTACATTCTATCCCTACAAAGCCATCTTCTTTCGAGTAATGTTCTAAATCGAGAGGAGCAGCCAGACTATCCGGATCAGGAACTTTCAATTTATTTAATCCTTTATCGGTTCCAATCCAAAGATGCCCGTCTTTCACCGGGTAAATCGCATTAATCGCATTGCCCTTTTCTGGCAGCCAATCATCTTCCGTAATCGGGGATTTGAAGGTCCG
>CAZIGO010000005.1:13521-27797 GCA_964538595.1 uncultured Chitinophagales bacterium
AAAGATGCCCGTGTTGGTCAAACTGTAAAAGATATACTGCATTAGAAGCTAACCCCTTTTCTTTATCGATCGTTATAGCTCGTTTATGATGTTGGCCAGGGTTTGGAGTATAACGGGTTACCCCACCCAACGTGCCTATCCAAATATTCCCATGTTTGTCTTCTTCCAGGGAAAAGACGGCATTATGGGCCAACCCCTCCTCACGGGTAACATGCTTAAACTTATGCTTATCAAATTTAAAAACGCCCCCGCCATATGTCCCTATCCATATATTGCTTTGTTTATCGATTAATAGGGGATATATATTATCACTTGTCAAGCCATCCTTTTCATCAAATTTTTTAAAATGTGCCCCGTCATATTTCAAAAGTCCTGCCGCTGTTCCAAACCACAAGTTCCCCTTATCATCTTTTTTAATTGATCGCACAGGTCCCCTGAAATTAATCCTATTATTAAAATTGACCATCCGTTCGCCCGTATATTTATTAATCCCCCTATCCGTACCAATCCATATATTCCCTTTATTATCTCCATTTATCGCCCATACTAAATTATCATTCAAGCCCTCTTGTTCGGTAAAACAAATACTTTTATGATCGTTACTAAAACAGCCCAGGTTATTGTGTCGGCTAACCCCCCCCCGATAAGTTCCCACCCACATTCGATCGTTTTGATCTTTATACACTTCCATCACAAAATTATCACATAAATGAGCCTGTTTCTGTGTATAAGTAACAAAAGCGGTTCCTCTGAACCGGCAAACCCCTCCTCCCCAAGTACCAAACCACAAGTTTCCTTCATTATCTTGAGCAATAGACAACACATCATTTTCACACAACCCATTTCTTTCTGTATAATTTCTAATTTTACCAGGAGACCAGTTTTGTGAAGATACCTGTTTATCCGAGAGCGTTAATTTACTTATTCCTCCTTGTGTACCCACCCACATGTTACCGCTATTATCTTTAAAAAGAGTGTTCACCAAAGGATGTACCAATCCTTGTTCATCAGTGACTTTCAATATTTTACCCTCTCCCATAATACGAACCCCCGTTGTGGTCCCCATCCATAACCTACCTTGTTCATCTTCTTCAAAAGCATTAACACTCAGTCGGCCGAGTTGTCCCGGGGCCACTTCTTTAACAGTTAATTTATTACTCTCCCGATGATATTTTATTCTTGCCACTCCCTTTTGGGTAGCTACCCAAATATTTTGAGATTGATCTACATAAAGACTATTGGTTTTATTATGAGGAAGTCCTTCCTGTTGAGTAATAAAATGGAATGTCATGTCCGCAGGGGAAGGATAAGGATGAAAGTAAGCCACTCCTTCTTTCGTAGCTATCCAAAATGTGTTATTATGACTCTTGACAATTGCCCTCACATGCTCATTATTCAACCCTTCTTTTCGGGTAAAGTTTATAAAGGTGTCTCTATTAAAATAGGTTAATCCTCCATCCGTCGCCATCCATATATTGTTTTTCTTATCTTCTATAATATCATACAGCAGGTTATTACCTATACCGTCTTCCGTTGAAAAGTTAATTGTTTTATGACCATCAAATTTTGTCGCTCCCCCCGTTGTCGCAAACCATAAGTAGCCCTGTTCATCCTGACAAATATCTCTTACAACTAACTGAGGTGTTTCATTATTAACAAGGTAAGAACGAAAAAAGAATTGTTGTCCTTGCAAAACAAACGGTATGAGTATGAGGGCTGCTAAAACTAAATTTTTAATACTTTTTTCAAAACTCAACATGATGTATTCCCTTAGCAATCTAATATTTATATACGAAAATTATTTTAATATGTTTAATATCCATTAAACAGGAGTATTAATCAAATAATACCAGTAAACTTATCTATCTATGTTTAACCTTTTCTTTCGTTGCTGACTTTTAATTAATGGGAAACTTCTAATTCTTATATATAAGGGGCTGACTCTCTTTTTTAGGCTATTGACATTTATTATATTCATATTAGATGTTTTTATAACGAATAATCCAGTTTTAATTAGGTTTACTGGATTCTATCCCATATCTTTGTTGTTCAAAAAAGAAGTAACATGGAAGATCTCAAAACATCTTACAAAGAAGGACAAGAAGTGAGTCCCGTATTACCTAAGGGTACGCGTAATTTTCTAATCGATATTGACGGAACGATTTGTGAAGATGTTCCCAACGAGCGTCCCGACCGTATGAAAACAGCCGACCCTATTCCGGGCGCCAAAGACCAAATAAACAAATGGTATGAAAACGGTCATTTTATTACCTTTTTTACCTCACGCACTCGGGACCACAAAACAATTACAGAGAATTGGTTAGACCGACACGGCTTTAAATATCATGGAGTAATATATGGTAAACCGCGTGGGGGTAATTATCACTGGGTAGATAACCATATTGTGCGAGCTACTCGCTTTCAAGGTGAATTTACTGATTTAGTAGAAAAGAAAAAGACGATCGAAGTTTTTGATGACGAATAACTTTGTACCCCGCAGCTATTTCTATTATTTATAGCTTCTTTATTGCTTTTTCTGTAATATCCGACAAAAAGTTAACCCTTCATATATAAACAAGGGGGAAGTGTACACATAAGTGTTATGGTTTACCTAACTTTTAGAGAGAGTTCTCTCCACAAAAAAAGAATAAATTATGAGTAATAACATGAAGGCGGTGGTCTTTGACCCTCAAAAAGAAGACTTCGATATTACACAAGTGCCCATCCCTCAACTACAAGAAGGCGAGGCACTAATTCGCATAAAAGCTGCCGCCCTCAATCACCGTGACCAATGGATTCGCGAGGGAAAATACCCGGGTATTACAAAAAATATCTTCGGCTCCGACGGGTATGGAGTAGTAGAGAAAGTGCATAATAAAAAAGAGCAATCCTGGGTGGGGGAACCCGTTATTATATATCCCAGTGTCAATTGGGGGCCGGATACTCAAGTACAAAGTTCCGACTTTGAAGTATTGGGTATCCCTACCGATGGCACGTTCGCCGAATATATTAAGATGCCCGTTGAGCATTTGTATTCTGCTCCTTCCCATTTAAGCGAAACTGAGGCAGCTGCTCTTCCTTTGGGCGGTTTAACCGCCTACCGAGCAGTTGCTTACAAGGCCCGAATAAAAGAACAGGAAAAAGTAATAGTGACCGGTGCGGGAGGCGGGGTAGCCCATTTTGCCATTCAGTTTGCTCATACCCTGGGAGCTAAAGTTTACGCTACCTCCAGTGAAGCGAAAAAAATTGATCATGCCAAAGAGTTGGGAGCTATCGCCGGGGTCAATTATACTTCTTCTGACTGGAAACAAAAGTTCAAAAAGCAATTCGGTGCCGTTGATGCTATTATTGACAGTGCTTGTGGAGATCAAATGAATCAACTGATCGACTTGCTCCGGCCCGGGGGACGTTTAATTTTTTACGGAGCTACCTTAGGGAAACCTTCCCGATTACATGTTCACAAAATTTTCTTTAAACAGCTAACCCTCCGGGGAACCACTATGGGAAGTCCCCAGGATTTTAAAAACATGCTAGCTTTAGTTCGCAAACACCAATTAACCCCTACCATAGATTCTATACGCCCAATAGATGAAATAGCCGACGCTTTTCAAAAAATGAAAGCGGGTAATCAACAGGGGAAATTGGTAGTTACGCTCTAATCTAGATTACTAATTTCCCGTACTTTCTCTTGCAGTATTTTTATTAAAAGATCAATTGTATTCCGGTGTGTTCTAAAAGCTAAAACAGCCAGCCGGAGGTAGACGGTCCCCTCAATGGTTGTAGAAGAAATAAATATACTCCCCTCCTTTTGTACTGCATCTACTAAGCGTCGATTGAATGTATTCGGATCCTGTTGAGAGGGTATATACCGATAAATGACAACGGACAATTCCGGCGGGGGACCCACTTCAAAACCAGGGATCTGCTGTATTTCTTCATAAAAATAGCGAGCTAATTGTAGTTTTTCTTCCAAAGCTGCACGAAAGGGAGTTAATCCAAATAATTTAAGAGGTAACCACAACCGCATTCCTCTAAAATGCTTCGATAGTTCCGGGGACAAATCCGCTGGTGACAGTTCCCCTTTTTCTTTTTCTGTGTCTTGCATGTAGGCAGCTGTATAATAGTGAGTGTCCAATAGTTGTTGTCCTTCTTTGACCAACAACGCTCCAGTGCCATAAGGTAAAAACAAACCTTTGTGAGGGTCCATTACAATAGAATCGGCGCAATCCATTTCACTTAACAATCCCTTCCCGGTCTCACTCAATATAAAAAACCCTCCATATGCAGCATCTAAATGAAACCACAGGTCTTCCTCCTCGCATATTTCCCCGATATCTTTAATCGGATCGATAGCGCCGGTGTCGGTGGTACCCGCTGCTCCCACTACCATCCAAGGCTTATAACCTTTACGCCGGTCTTGCTGAATAGCCGCTCTCAACTTATCACTTTGCATCTTATAAGTTTCATCCATGGGGATGATTCGGTTTTGCACTTCTTTCAATCCCGCTAACCGAAGGGCTTTATTGATAGAGTGATGCACCTGTTCAGTCATATAAACAACTGTCTTCTCAAAGTCCTTGCCTTTTAATTGGTGAGCATCCCGTGCTGTAGCTATCCCCGATAAGTTGGCCATCGATCCCCCTGACGTTAGAATGCCGGCCATTTGCCGGGGATAACCGATGAGCTGCCCCATCCAACGAATCAATTCATTTTCCATCCGCACCGCCCCCGGTCCCGCAAAATAAACTCCCGCGTAATTATTCGTAACGGCTGCCCAAAAGTCTCCTAATGCAGCCGGGTATATCCCACCTCCCGGTATATAACCCAAATGCCCGGAAGAAGCAGGATTTAATCCACTATCATCTACTTCAACAGCTAACGTCTTAACTATATCTTTAAAAGGAGTGCCCTCCTCCGGAAATTGACTATTTTCTAAGCCTTCCCCCTTATTCCCTGAAACAAAGGCGGGCTTATGTGGCAGTTCATCCAAGAAGTGCTCCAAATAACCAGACAAGCGTCGGCGCCATTGCTTTCGTTGATCGACGGAAGCTTCTAACTGACGAGCCTTCTCCTCTAATTGTTGCAAATGTTTACGGTTCATAATGAGATTCTATTCAAAATGAAGACCTGTAAAGGTATACATTTCACCAGAGAGGCGGCAGGAATACATTAAAATAAATAATTGATAAAACGAGTAAGAAGCAGGAAATGTCTAATTATCTATCAAGAAGGAGCGGTAACGTCCTATATCTTTCTCTTTAATTGACTCATATCCCCCTTCCACATTACGAATATTATTAATGTGGTGTTTTTTAAATATAGAGCTCGCTATCATCGAACGGTAACCGGTTTGACAATGGACATAAACTTTATCCTTGTTATCGAACTTTTTCAAACGTCCTTCTAACTCATAAAGCGGAATATTCATAGCCCCATCCAAGTGATCGTCGTTAAATTCGGAAACCGTTCGAACATCCACTACCACGATATCCTCATCATGCTTGCTATCCAACTCGAATTCTTCACTATCAATGGAAACCACCATATCCAATTGACGATCAGCCTCTTTCCAAGTACGAATACCTCCCTTTAGATATCCGTAAACATTTTCATAGCCCACTCGAGCCATTCGTATAATAGTTTCCTCTTCTTTCCCTGGCTCAGTAACCAACAGAACCGGTCGTTCTTCATCCAATAATTTACCCACCCATTCCGCAAAACGGCCATCTAAGGGAATGTTAAGTGAAGCAGGGACAAACCCCTGTGCAAATTGCTCGGGGTCACGGGTATCCAATATTACCGCCCCATCTTCCCAAGCTTCGTCGAACTCTTGTAGAGTAAGAGGTTGTTTATGTTGTTGTAACAGATTATCGACGGAATCGTATCCTTTTTTATTCAAAGAAACATTTAGCGGAAAATATTTAGGGGGGCTTTGCAGTCCATCGATTAAATGCTTAACGAACGAAGCTTTGTCTTTGTTTTGTAAAGCATCGTTCATTTCTTTTTGTTCTCCGATGGTACTCCAGTTTTTATCAGCCAAGTTTTTACCACAAGCAGAACCATTATCTTCTCATTAATAGAGTCAAAAAGCATACCCGCCATATCTTCCTTTGTATAGTCGCTATTCGCGGCCAGATCAGGGCGTCCTACATCACCAACGAATAATGTATCCCCTGTAAATATAGCGTAGGGAGCGTTTTTTTCATCATACAGTAAATAGCACACCGATTCAAAAGTATGGCCCGGCGTATGCAACACCTCCAATTCAACGGCTCCTAATTGGAAGGTTTCATTATCCTCAGCTAAGTATACTTTGTAATCGGTAGTAGCTTCAGGGCCAAAAATAATGGGAGCATCGGTTTGACGCGCTAAATCCAGATGGCCCGATATGAAATCGGCATGAAAATGAGTTTCAAAGATAAATTTGATTTGCGCCTCTCGTTCTTGAGCTAATTGAATGTATTGATCAGTATCCCGCATGGGATCAATAATAGCTGCCTCCCCCTCTGATTCAATGTAATAAGCCGCTTGAGACAAACATCCCGTATATAACTGCTTGACATACATATAAGCCTACTTTATTCATAAATATAAGTAATATTTAAGAAACATGCTTATGATTAAAGTAGGATCTAATTGCTTCAAGCACCTCATCTATACGTTCTACATCTAAGCTATAAAATATCTTCTTCCCTTGCCGTTCTGTTGTCACAAAACCAGCATCTCTCAATATCCCCAGATGACTGGAAGTAACGGATTGTTCCAAATCCAACGTTTTATAGATTTTGGTCACATAGACGGGCTGGTGATCAGCTATAAAATCTAACAAAGTCAACCGTAGCGGATGAGTAATAGCACGTAATCTTTTAGCAGCTTGCTTTAACTCTTTTTTATCCAATGTTTGCATAATAAACAGTTTAATTTGATTTTACAGTAAAAAAGATATCTATTTATTTAACAAAAATTAGTTAAAGTAGGTTCCTTTTTATTCAACGTCTCCTGTATTAAAGTTAACGTCGAAGGTACAAAAAAATAAACAATCAAACTATAACTATTATTTACTTGTTAATGATTTTGATAATTTAAAATTAATCTTTTATTATCAAAAATAAAAATTTAAGTAAAACTTATTTTATAAAAACTGGTATTGTAACGTAACATTAAGTATATTAGTGAGAAAAGAAGGGGGGTAACATATATAACTTACCAGTAGCAGAAGTCGGGCCACTGGTACCTCAAAATGAAGATAAGGACAATATTATTGTTGGTATTGCGGCAACGCGTTCAGTCTTTCAGAATATTTCGGGAGATAACGATGCGTTGAATTTCGGAAGTTCCCTCATAGATTTGGGTAATTTTGGCATCCCGCATCAACCGTTCTACGTGATATTCTTTAACATAACCGTAACCGCCGTGAACTTGAACGGCTTCTGTGGTTATATCCATAGCGGCTTCAGAAGCATAAACTTTGGCCATAGCCGAGGCTAAACTATAATCCTTCCCTTGGTCTTTAAGCCACCCGGCTTTAAAACAAAGTAATCGGGCCGCTTCTATTTGAGTGGCCATATCAGCCAACTTAAATTGAATAGCCTGATGTTTACTTATTTTTTTTCCAAATGCCTCTCGTTCTTTGGAATATGCTTTGGCAAGCTCATAAGCTCCCGACGCAATACCCAATGCTTGAGCAGCAATACCAATACGTCCTCCGTTCAATGTTTTCATGGCAAATTTAAATCCAAAACCTTCCTCACCGATACGATTTTCTTTAGGGACTTTTACATCGTCAAACATAATGGAATGTGTATCAGAACCTCTGATTCCCAGCTTATTTTCTTTCTTGCCTACTGTCACTCCATCCCATTCCTTTTCTACGATCAGGGCATTTATACCTTTATGCCCTTTATCGGGGTCAGTTTGAGCCATTACCAAATAGACCGACCCCAAATCAGCATTGGTAATCCAATTTTTTGTCCCGTTTAATAAGTAATAATCTCCTTTATCTTCTGCGCGCGTTCGTTGCTGAGTGGCATCCGAACCCGCCTCCGGTTCTGATAAACAAAACGCTCCTAAAATCTCTCCTTTAGCCAATGGCTTGAGATACTTGTCTTTCTGTTCTTCGTTACCATACTTTTCTAACCCCCAACACACTAATGAGTTATTGACCGACATGATAACAGAGGCTGAGGCGTCAATTTTAGATATTTCTTCCATGGCCAATATATAAGCAATGCTATCTAGTCCACTCCCTCCATACTTTTCATCAACCATCATACCCATAAAACCGAGGTCCGCCATTTCTTCCACTTCTTCATAAGGCAACTCTTCTTTCTCATCCCGTTCGATAACGCCGGGTTTCAGTTTATTTTGAGCAAAATCGCGAGCAGCATCGCGTATCATTATATGTTCTTCACTTAAGTCAAAATCCATATAATATAAATTTTATGCAAAAATAGTTTACGTGGTTTTAATTTTTTCTTCCAGTGAAGTGGTGGAATATCCTTCTACAGTTTCAATTCGTTCGACTTGGCCCCCATTACTTTCGACGAAATCCGCTCCCACAATTTCTGATCGTTTATAATCCGTCCCTTTCACTAAAACATCGGGTTTCACTTCTTTTATAAGTTCATAAGGAGTTTCCTCGTCAAAATAAGCCACACCTGCCACATATACCAATGAAGCTAACAACAGAGCTCTTGATTTCTCATCTTTGATGGGCCGGTGTTCGCCTTTCACTTCTTGAACTGATGCATCAGTATTAAGGCCGATCACGAGTTGATCGCCCAAGTCGGCAGCTTTGGTAAGAAAATAGATATGTCCATAATGCATCAAGTCAAAACACCCATTGGTAAACACAATCTTTTTATCCTTAAACCTCCACACATTAGCCATACGCCGCAAGCCTTCCCGTTTAAATATTTTAGATTGTGCAATTGACAGATTATCCATGTACATTCCGTCTTTTCGCTAAAAGGGGAAGTAAAATTAAAGAAATTCCACCTAAAAATATAATAAATATAGTTTGTGTTGCATGCACTAACGTAGCGAAGAGTAACCCATTTTCCCAACTTAAGTGATAGAACTCATCCAATAATGTACCTACTAACCAATGATAGGTACCGATACCGCCTTGCACCGGCGCCACAATACCAAAGCTACCGATAACCAATACGGTCAATCCCGCTGCTGGCCCCAAATGAGATGTTGCATCCAAAGCAAAAAAACATAAATAAGCCATAAAATAATACATCAGATAAATAAAAACGGTATGAGCAATAAACAGACCGATATGACGAACATTTCGCACCGATTTTAAGCCCGCTAAAAAACCTACAATAAGGCGTTTCACCTTATAAAAAATGGAACTCTTGCGCAGATAGTAGAAGGTTAAACGCCATAAGAAGTAGAGGAGCAAGACAACAGCTATAGTAAAAAGTATATTCCAAGTAATACCATACCATTGATTATTGGCCTCTGCTATCATAGGATCCCATATCATGTTATGGAGGAAAGTGCTCAACCGGTCAAATTCAATGATCAATGCCAAGAAAAACAAAGCTAACAGTCCTACCATGTCGATGGCCCGTTCTGTTATGACAGTCCCTAACAGGCTATTGAGAGGGATTTTTTCATAACGGGTCAACACGCCACAACGAGCTACCTCTCCCATCCGAGGTAAAGCAAAGTTAGCCATGTAGCCCACCATTACTGCCAAAAATGTGTTGGAAGAGCGGGGGTAATACCCGAGCGGGTGAATCAACATATTCCAACGGAAGGCTCTGCTGATATGGCTGAGCAGAGCAGCCAAAACAGCCACCGCAATCCACCAATAATTGGCGCGGGCGATTTTGGTGAGCATCTCATTAATATCCTGTCCCCGGAAAGCCAACCATAACAACAAAACACCTAATAAAAAGAAAAAAACGTATTGGGCAACAGATATCAGTCGCTTTCTCAAAACTATTCAGTTAAACGATTCTCTTGATCCGGGAAAATAACGGTAGGCTCAAAGGAACTAGCCCTTTTCTTATCCATACGGGCATAAGAAATAATGATAATGGTATCTCCAACAGTAATACGCCGGGCCGCTGGCCCATTCATACAAATTTCTCCACTGTCCCGCTTCCCTTTTAGCACATAAGTTATTAAGCGGGCGCCATTTTCGATATTCAACACCTGAACTTTCTCATGTTCAATCAAATCAGCCGCTTCCATAAGCAAGGGATCTAAAGTTATACTTCCCACATAATGAAGGTCGGCTTCAGTAACACGGGCCCGATGAATTTTCGATTTCATTACTTCTATCTGCATATCGGAGTTCAAAATTATAAAATTTCCGGCGCTTGATGAACAGTAAAGGAATTTATTTTGGTGACCTTTTTAAAAACATGTTATCAATCAAGCGAACATTTTCTAATCTTACCGCTGCACAAGCGATGATATCCTGTGTTTTTTTTAGGCTGTCAATAACTTTCAGTTGTTCTGCATCCACTATTTCAAAATAATCGATTTCCTTAAATGTAGGAACTTTCCCCAGTCGTTGTAAGGCTTCTTTTTTTAATTTTCTGACAGGTTTTTCTCCTAATAAACGTTTACAGTACAGCAAAGTTTCATAAATCTGTGGCGCCTGTCGCCGCTCTTCTTTCGTCAAACGTACATTACGGGAACTGACAGCCAACCCATCTTCCTCCCGTATAATGGGACACAAAACCGTTTCAACATCCACCTTCATCTGGCGGATTAAGGATCGCACAATTAAATATTGCTGATAATCTTTTTGTCCCAAGTATAAATAATGAGGACGGACAGCCTCCAGTAGTTTGGCTACAATTTGAGCTACCCCCTGAAAATGTCCTTCCCGATATTTTCCTTCCATAACGCGAGACAAATGTCCAAATTCATAGGGAACCTCCTCTTCTAATCCCGAGGGATACATTTCAGTTCGTGAAGGAGTAAACACCACATCGACCCCTTCTTTCTCTAGGGTGTGTATATCTTCTTTTAACTGACGAGGATATTGCTGTAAATCCGACGGATCATCGAATTGAGTGGGATTTACAAAAATACTACAAACCGTGCTATCATTTTCCTCAGTAGCCCGTCTTATTAATGACAAATGGCCTTCATGCAATGCTCCCATCGTAGGTACAAACCCAATACGCTGGGAATCCCCCTTCATCCCAGCGATATAATCGGTAAGAGCTGTTTTCTTTTGAAATACTTCCATATAGGGCTGATTTCCCCTCCAATGAACAAGTTAATAATTAAAAAAAAAGCTAAAACTTTCTTAAATTTGCACCTTTAAAATTGGTTCTATAGTAAACAACTAATCTCCACATTCAGTTCCTAACCTTCGTTTTCTTAAATCAAAACTTATATGGAAAATAAAAAAGTTCTCATTGTTACCCAAGAAATGCAGCCCTATCTGCAACAATCTTCTATTGCCCGTTTAACTCGGCACCTGGCCCCTTACTTACAAGACCAAGATTTAGATATTCGCTTGTTGATGCCCCGCTTTGGTACCATTAATGAAAAACGCCATCGCCTGCACGAAGTGGTTCGCCTCTCCGGCATGAACATAATTATAGACGATGAAGATATTCCCCTCATTATTAAAGTAGCCTCTTTACCCGATGCTCAAATGCAAGTCTATTTTTTAGACAATGAAGAGTTATTCAGCCGCAAAGCTGTTTTCCGGGATGAAAACAATACCTTCTTCGAAGATAACGATCTTCGAATGGTCTTCTTCTGTAAAGCTGCCTTAGAGACCGTTAAAAAGTTAGGATGGCAGCCCGATCTTATCCATTGCCATGGATGGATGACCAGTTTGATTCCTTTATTCCTCAACAAAGTATATAAAAAGGAACCCGTTTTTGATCATGCTAAAACAATTTATTCCATTTATGAAAACGAATTCCCGGAACAATTTAACTCTAAATTCACTAAGAAAGCTAAAATAGCTTCTTCCATCAAGGATAAAGACCTCAAGCCTTTCGAGGGAGGCACTTTCGTAGACATCAACAAAGGAGCTATGGAAACAGCTGATGCCGTCATTGTTGGTAATAATAATATCGATCCTAATTTAAAAAACTATGTAGAATCGCTCAACAATAAACCTGTATTAAACTACAAAGATGAAAATGAATACTTAGAGTCTTATTATAACTTCTATGAAAAAGTGCTCTCGAATTAAGCTTTATGTGGCGGCGGTATATTAGCTTTATTTTAGGTGTCGGGATTATTTTAGGTTTAACCAATAGTTGTCAAAAGGATAATCCAAAAGTCGGCCAATCATTTATTCAGTCCTCGTTGGAAACTCAACAAGACACCCTTATCCCACTTACTTATACCAAGCGGGAAGATAGCTTACCGGCAAGTGATCTGTCCGAATACTTATTGGGAAGCTACAAGGATCCTGTTTTTGGAAAAACAGTAGCCAGTGTTTATCATCAAGTATTATTGCCCACAAAAAATGTGGATTTAGGAAAATACTTGACGTTAGATTCCGTGATCCTCACCATCAACCTGGGGAGTTATTACGGGGATAAAACAGCGGCCCAATCCTTCAAGGTCTATGAGGTAAATGAATTATTGAATTCCAACACTACCTACTATTCAGATCAACATTTTTCGGTCAAAACCTCCCCCATCGGTAAGAAAACCAATTTCAGCCCCGAAAGTGGTGATTCAATTTTACGCATCCGGCTGGATGATCAGTTTGGGAAGCGCCTGCTCGATAAGAGCGGCACTGATGTAATGGCCAATAATGAAAACTTCTTACAATATTTAAACGGCCTCTACATACAACCTGACACTTCTATTTGGGGCAAAGGTATATTTGACCTGGACATCAACGCTTTGAGTACACAGCTGACTGTTTACTATAACAACCATCAGTCCGATGATTTAAGTTTTAGTTTTCTAATTAACAAAACTGGTGTTATCGTCAACCGTTTCCAGCATAATTATATGAATACGCCCGTGGGCCAATCTCTAGCCAATAACAGTGACGACGGAAATAAGAAAATATATGCGCAAGGTATGGCAGGTGTCAAAGGAGTGATCAAATTTCCCAACTTTACGGAGAAATATCAAGATATAGCCATCAATAAAGCAGAACTCACGCTCACCCTGCCGCAACCCCCCACCACTTACTTCGCTCCCCAACAACTTGCCATCTTACGAGCTGACGCTTCCGGTGCCAATGATTTTGTCCCCGATCAATTTGAAGGGGCCAGTTATTACGGTGGTAAAAAGGAGGAAACGGTAATCAATGGCAAAGAATATATCCAATACAAGTTTAACTTAGCCCGCCATTTTCAAAAATTACTCACTGACAACTCTTACAAGGACTATGGACTATATGTAGTTGTATTTCCCAGTACCACCACAGCACGGCGGGCTATAATAAGTGGTAATCTACATACAACCTTTAAACCACAATTGCGTCTTACTTACACACCTTTAAATAATTAATCTATGTGTGGAATAGTAGCATATATTGGTCAGCAAGAAGCCGTTCCCTTACTCATAAAAGGATTGCACCGTTTAGAATACCGAGGTTATGACAGTGCCGGTATTGCTTTTCTTGACGCCCAACAACAGATGCAATGTTATAAAAAAGAGGGAAAAGTAAAAAAGCTAGAAGACCATATTGACGACAAACCCCAGTCCGGAACCATAGGTATAGGTCATACTCGTTGGGCTACGCATGGAGCACCTTCGGATCTCAACTCTCACCCCCATCTTTCTGAATCCGGTAATATAGCAGTTATACACAACGGTATTATTGAGAACTGTGATGTATTACGAGAAGCCTTAAAAAAGCAAGGCCACACTTTCAAGAGTGAAACCGATACCGAAGTATTGGCTCATTTGATTGGAGCTATCCAAGAATCTGAAGATGTTTCCTTGGAGAAAGCGGTTCGAATGGCTTTAAATGAAGTAGTAGGAGCCTATGCTATAGTAGTGCTTTCTAAAGATAACCCCGACCAACTCATTGCAGCCCGGCAAAGCAGCCCGTTAGTCGTAGGCATTGGCGATGATGAATTCTTTATTGCTTCCGATGCTACCCCGATTGCCGAACATACTAAAAATGTAGTATACCTGAATGATGAAGAGGTCGCTATTGTGAAGCGAGATGGCAACTTATTAGTAAAAACAATTGAAAACGAGATTCAAACCCCCTATGTTCACGAATTAGAGCTGGAACTTGAAATGCTGGAAAAGGGGGGATATGAGCATTTTATGCTCAAGGAGATCAATGAGCAGCCCCGCAC